>JBOGFU010000318.1:0-3193 GCA_050743545.1 Acidimicrobiales bacterium
GGTGGGGGTGGCGCCAACGGACCCGGTCGCCCCGCGCGCGTCGTCGAGGCCCCCGTCGAGGCCTCCGCGCCCGAGGGAGCCGCCGACGCGGGGCGCTCGCGCAACCGCAAGCGCCGCGGCGGCGAGAAGCGCACCCGCGCCCAGGGCCGCTACCTCATGTGCGTGCACACGACCGACCAGGCCACCCACATCGCGACCCTCGAGGGGCGCTCGATGGTCGAGTACCTCGTCGCGAAGAACGCCGACGAGACCAACCAGATCGACGGCAACATCTACGTGGGCCGGGTCCAGAACGTGCTGCCCGGGATGGAACTGGCCTTCGTCGACATCGGCATCCCCAAGAACGCGGTCCTCTACCGCGGCGACGTCTCCTACGACGCCGACGACCTCGAGGGTCGCCCCGGCGACAAGCGGATCGAGGAGATGATTCGCGGCGGCCAGACCATTGTCTGCCAGGTCACCAAAAACGCCATCGGTGCCAAGGGCGCGCGCCTGACCCAGGAGGTCTCGCTCCCCGGGCGCTTCGCGGTGCTCGTGCCCAACTCGACGACCGTGGGAATCTCCAAGCGCCTGCCCGACGGCGAGCGCCGCCGCCTGCGCAAGATCATCGACGAGGTCAAGCCCGAGCGTCACGGGATCATCATCCGCACCGCCGCCGAGGGCGTCACCGCCGAGGACCTGAGCCGCGACGTCGCGTCGCTCGCCGAGAAGTGGAGCGCGATCGAGACCGAGGTCGCGCGCTCCAACCAGCCCCGCCTCGTCTACCGCGACCTCGACCTCGCCGTGCGCGTGCTGCGCGAGGAGCTCAACGACGACTACCGCGGGGTCCTCATCGACGACCGGTCGCTCTTTGACAAGGTGCGCGACTACGTCATCGCGGTCAACCCCGAGCTCGCCGACCGGATCGAGTACTACGACCCCGACGCCGAGGACCTCGAGCTCTTCGAGCGCTACTTCGTCCACGAGCAGCTCCACCGCGCGCTCGACCGCAAGGTCTTCCTGCCCTCGGGCGGGTCGCTCATCATCGAGCGCACCGAGGCGCTCACGGTCATCGACGTCAACACGGGCAAAAACGTCGGCTCGACCAACCTCGAAGAGACCGTGTTCCGCAACAACCTCGAGGCCGCGGAGGAGGTCGCGCGCCAGCTGCGCCTGCGCGACATCGGCGGGATCATCGTCATCGACTTCATCGACATGGAGTCCAAGCCCAACCGCGAGGCCGTCGCGTCGTCGCTGCGCCAGGCGCTGAGCCGCGACAAGACCCGCACCCAGGTCTTCGACATCTCCGAGCTGGGGCTGGTCGAGATGACCCGCAAGCGCGTCAACGAGGGGCTCATCGAGTCGGTCTCCACGGTGTGCACGGTGTGCGACGGGCGCGGCTTCGTCGTCGCGACCGGGCTCTAGCCCCGGTCGCGGTCGGCTAGTATGGACTCCCTATGTACGCCGTCATCCGAGTAGGAACCTCTCAGGAGCGCGTCACCGAGGGCCAGGTGGTCCGGGTCGACAAGCGCCCCGAGGCCGTGGGCGAGACCGTGAGCTTCGCCCCCGTGCTGCTCGTCGACGGCGACGTCGTGGTGACCGGGCCCGCCTTAAAGGGCGCGAGCGTGACCGCGACCGTGGTCGGCGAGGAGAAGGGCCCCAAGATCCGGGGCTTCACCTACAAGCCCAAGACTCGTCAGAGCCGGCGCTGGGGACACCGCCAGCCGTACTCGACCGTCGAGATCACCAAGATCTCGGCCCAGGCCTAAGGAGACCCCATGAGCAAGACCAAGGGAGGCGGGTCCACCCGCAACGGCCGCGACTCGGCCGCCCAGCGTCTGGGGGTCAAGGCGTTCGACGGCACCGCCGTCAAGACCGGGAGCATCATCGTGCGCCAGCGCGGGACCCAGTTTCACCCGGGTCGCCACGTCGGGATCGGCAAGGATGACACTCTCTTCGCGCTCGCTGAGGGAACCGTGAAATTCGGGTACCGCGGCGGCCGAAAGCTGGTCGACGTCCTCGTCGGCTGAGCTTTCCTCCTAAAGCAGAAAACCCCGGGCGCGAGCCCGGGGTTTTCTGTTGAAAGCGGCGACTACATCCCCTTGACGGCCTTTTTGAAGGTCGACCCGATGGAGACCTTGGGCGCGCGCGACGCGGCGACCTGGATGGCCTCTCCAGTCTGGGGGTTGCGCGCGGTGCGAGCCTTGCGCTCGACCCGCTCGAATGACAGGAAGCCCGACATCACGATCTTCTCGCCGCCGGAGACTCCCCGCACGACGACGTCCTCGAAGGCCTTGAGGACCTCCGCGACCGTGTTCTTCCCGGCGCCGCTCTCGGCAACGATTGCATCTACCAACTCGGCCTTGTTCACCGGTGGACTCCTTACTCTTTCTCGACGACGGTCCTGGGAGGTCCCCAGTCACCAGAGCCATCTTTATCGCCAAAATCAAGGAAAATGGGGATTTCCCAGGCTTTCACCAGCTTCGGCGCGCGCGTGGTTTTCCATCCTCCCTGGTCATAGCTGATTTCAGTCGCCCGCGCCTCACCACCCGGGGCCCGTCGCGCCCTACGATTGGCCCGTGAACGCCCCGAATCCCCAACAATTGTCGGCCCTCGCGCGCGCCGAGCGCGTCCGCTACGAGAGGGAGCACCCCACGTCGAGGTCCCTCTTTACCGGCTCCGAGCACCTCGTCGCCGGGGTGCCGATGACCTGGATGTCCAAGTGGGCGGGGGGCTTCCCGTTGGGCTTTTCGCGTGCGTACGGCGCGGTGATCACCGACCTCGACGGCCACGACCTGGCCGACTTCTGCCTGGGCGACACGGGTGCGATGGCCGGGCACTCGCCGGCCCCGCTGGTGGCCGCGATCGCGCGGCGCGCGGGCCAGCTCGGCGGCGTCACTACGATGCTGCCCACCGAGGACGCCGAGTGGGTCGCCGCGGAGCTGACGCGGCGCTTCACCCTTCCGCGCTGGTCGTTCACCCTCACCGCGACCGACGCCAACCGGTGGGTGCTGCGCCTCGCGCGCATGGTGACCGCGAGGCCCAAGGTGCTGGTCTTTTCTCACTGCTACCACGGGTCGGTCGACGAGTCCTTCGTCGTGGTCGAGGACGGACGCGCGCTGTCGCGCCCGGGCAACTTGGGACCCGCGGTCGACCCGACGCTCACGACCCGGGTCGTCGAGTTCAACGACCTCGCGGGCCTCGAGCGCGAGCT
>JBOGFU010000319.1:0-3825 GCA_050743545.1 Acidimicrobiales bacterium
GCACTGGGCCGTCGACCTCAAGCGTGTCGACGTTCTCGAACGCGACGCCGACGGGCGCGGCCTCGAGGTCGAGTTCCGAGCCGCGGCGTTCGGGAGGTCGGCGACGTACACCCTCCGCTACGACTACGCGCGCGAGCCCGAGGTGCTCAGCTGGACCCAGGTCGACGGTGACATCACGTCGGCGATGACCGGCCAGTACCGAGTCGAGCCCGTGGGCGACGCGACGCGCGTGACTTACGACCTCGAGGTCGAGCTCGCGGTGCCGATCCCCGGTTTCGTCAAGGCTCGTGCCGCCCAGCGCATTCAGAGCGACGCGTTGCGCGAGCTCAAGGCCTGGGTCGAGCGCGGCGAGTGACCCCCACTCGCGAGGTCGCCCACTGATGAAGGTCGGCGTGCTGGTGCCGACCTTCGAGCACGACGCCGGGTCCGCGTTGGCCGCGGCGGCGAGGGCCGACGACGCGGGGCTCGACGGGGTCTTCGCGTTCGACCACCTCTGGCCGATGAACCACCCCGAGCGGCCCGCGCTCGCACCCTTTCCCGTGCTCGCCGCGATCGCCGTGCGTCACCCCCGCCTGCAGGTCGGTCCCCTCGTCGCGCGGGTCTCGCTCGTGGGGGTCGATCACCTTGTCGCCCAGGTCGACACCCTGGCGAGCGTCGCGGGCTCGGGGGTCGTGTGCGCGCTGGGAACGGGCGACCGGCTCTCGGCGTCCGAGGAGCTCGCCTACGGACTCGTGGCGCTCGACGCCGACGAGCGGCGCTCGCGGGTGCGCGCCGCGGCGATCGCGCTCGCTGCGCGCTACGAGGTGTGGGTCGGCGCGGGCGCACCCGAGACCGACGGCGTTGCTCGCGAGCTCGGCGTCACGCTCAACCTGTGGGAGTCGCCGGCCGACGAGGTCGCCGCGGCGAGCGAGCACGGACTCGTGTCATGGGCGGGGCCGATCCGAGGTGACGTCGCCAGCACGCTCGACGACCTCGCGCGCGCCGGCGCGACGTGGGCCGTCGCGACCAGGAACGTCGACCTCGCCGCTCTGTCGGCCTGGCGACGCGCGAACTGACGACTACATTTCCCCAATGGAGTTTCGCCGCGTCACCGGGCTCCCGCCCTACGTCTTCGCGCAGATCAACGCGCTCAAGTCGTCGGCGCGATCGTTGGGCCGCGACGTCATCGACTTCGGATTCGGCAACCCGGACCTGCCCAGCCCGGGGGTCGCGGTCGAGAAGCTCGCCGAGGCCGCGCACAACCCTCGCAACCACCGCTACAGCGCGAGCCGGGGAATTCCGAACCTGCGCCTCGCGGTCGCGACGCGCTACCAAAAGGTCTTCGGCGTCGAGCTCGACCCCGAGACCGAGGTCGTCACGACAATCGGCGCGAAGGAGGGGCTGACCCACCTCATGTGGGTCCTGCTCGGACCCGGCGACGCCGCGGTGGTCCCCACGCCGAGCTACCCGATTCACCTCGCGGGGCCGGGCTTCGCGGGCGCGACGGTCGTGACTGCGGCGCTTCCCGACCCCGCGACGAGCGCCGACCCCGGTGCGGAGTTCTTCGACAACCTCGTCGACGCGTTCGAACGCTCTCCGGTCGCCCCGCGCGCGATCATCTGCTCGTTCCCTCACAACCCCACGAGCGCCTGCGTCGACCTGGCCTTTATGCAGAAGCTCGTGGACTTCGCACTTGAGCGCGAGGTCATCGTCTGTCACGACTTCGCCTACGCCGACCTGGGATTCGACGGCTACGAGCCACCGTCAATCCTTCAGGTGCCTCGGGCCAAGGAGTGCTGCGTCGAGCTCTACACCCTCACCAAGTCGTTTTCGATGGCCGGCTGGCGCGTCGGCTTCTTGGTCGGCAACGCCGAGGTCGTCGCCGCGCTGACCAAGCTCAAGAGCTACCTCGACTACGGGACCTTCCAGCCGGTCCAGATCGCGGCCATCGTCGCCATGAACGAGGCGCCCGACTACCCCGACGAGCTGCGTGCGATCTACCAGTCGCGTCGCGACGTGCTCGTCGAGGGCCTCAATCGCGTGGGCTGGCCGGTGGTCGCCCCGCGCGGGTCGATGTTCGTCTGGGCGCCGATCCCCGACGCGTACGCGGCCATGGGCTCGCTCAGCTTCGCGACGCACTTGATCGAACACGCCGACGTCGCGACCAGCCCCGGGGTCGGCTTCGGCGACGGCGGCGACGGTCACGTGCGCTTCGCGCTGATTGAGAACGAGCTGCGCATTCACCAAGCGGTGCGCAACCTGCGCCGGGTCCTCGACGAGCGGGGCTAGGCGGCTCGTCCGCGCGACGCCGCGCGTCACCCAGGCCCGATCAGCCGCGCGACTATAGGCTCGGCGCGATGCAGAACGCGGCGCTCATCGCGGGGGCGGTCAGCGCGGTCGCGCTCGTGGTGTCGCTCCTGTTCCTGGCCCGCCAGACGAGGGCGTCCGCGTTGCAGGCGCTCCTCGCGAACCAGATCGCCGGCTCCGAGGTCAAGAGTGACATCTTCCAGACGGTTGACCGGATCCTCTACCAGCTCGTCGACCACCCGCACCTTCGCCCGTACTTCTACGACGGACTCGAGGCGCCCGGCGCCGACGGCGCGACCGGCGACGCGTTGGTGCGCAATCAGGTTCTCTCCATGGCCGAGCTCTTCGCCGACGCGATCGAGCGCGGTCTCGACTCGTACCGGACGGTCGAGCCCGCGGCCGACTTCCGCACGCCGATGGACGACTACACGCGCGACCTGCTCGCGGCGTCACCGGCGCTGCGGGGCCTCGTCAGCGACCGGCCCAGGTGGTGGCCGAACCTCGCGGAGTGGATCAACGTGCACGACGCCACATTGTCGTGACCTCTGGGCCATCGTCGGGGGCGAAGTAGGACCCCACCGGCTCGAACCCCACGCTGCGGTAGCGCACGTCGTTCGCTGGGTTTGACGACTCCAGGTAGGCCGGCGCGTGCTCGGCGTCGACGACCGCCAGGTTGAGGGTGAGGAGCGCCATCCCGACGCCGCGCCCGCGTGCGTCGGGATGGGTTCCCAAGAGGCTCAGGTAGTAGTGCGGCTCGTCTCTCGGGTGGTGGTCCTCGAAGCGCGAGAGGAGTTCGCGGAAGCGGTCGCCTCGATCTCCCAGGTGTGTCACCACCAAAGCATCGAGCTGTTCTTCCTGATCCGACGACAGATCCGTCCCACCCGGCGGGATCCAGACCGACGCGGCCGCGCCCTCGTCGGCCACCCACGTGGCGTCGTAGCGCAGGGCACCTTCAACGAAGAGGCGCCAGAAGAGTCGTTGGTGCTCGGTGCGGCCGTCACGGCGGGCGAGCGCCCAACTCCACAGCGGGTCGTCGACGAAGGCGAGCTCGATGGTCCGCGACACCGTGTCGAGGTCGTGGTCTCGCGCGAGTTGTACGCGAGGGTCAGCGCGGTCCACGTGCGAACTCAGGCGCGCTCGACGGCGCGGCGCCACGCGTTGTACCCCGCGTCGCTCGACGTCGCGTCACCGGGCTCGAAGCGTCGGTCGGCCTCGAAGAGCGCCGCGACGTCGTCGAGGTCGCGCAAGCGTCCCTCGCCGAGCCCGGCGATCGTCGCCGCGCCGCGCGCGGTTGCTTCGAGCGAGGCGCTGCGAACGACGGGCAGCCGTGACGCCGTCGCCTGAAGGTCCATCAGCAGGTCCATCGCCGCGGCGCCACCGTCGGCGCGCAGCTCGGTGGGCGTCGCGCCCGCGAGCGCGAACGCGTCGGTCATGGCGCGGACCTGGAAGGCGAGCGCCTCGACCAGAGCGCGCGCGATCTGGGCGCGGCCCGCGCCGCGGCTCAGCCCGAGGATCGCGCCGCGCGCGTCGGCGCGCCAG
>JBOGFU010000320.1:0-3969 GCA_050743545.1 Acidimicrobiales bacterium
CTTTAGCGTCGGGCTCGACCTCAAGGAGTTCGATCAGATGGCCCCGCGCGAGCGATCCTCGGTGGCCGCCGCCAACGCCGCGACCTACCAAGGCGTGCGCGACTGGCAGGACTCGGTGAGCGCGCTCGCCAAGCTGCGCGTCCCGGTCGTGGCCGCGGTACACGGCTACTGCCTGGGCGGCGGGATCGACGTGATCACCGCGTGCGACATCCGCGTGGCGTCCGCCGACGCGGTCTTCTCGATCCGCGAGACCAAGATCGCCATCGTCGCGGACCTCGGCACCCTCCAGCGCCTGCCGCGCATCATCGGCGCGGGGCACGTCGCCGAGCTCGCGCTGACCGGCAAGGACATCACCGCGGCCCGCGCGGGCGAGATCGGCCTGGTCAACCACGTCGTCGAGGGATCGGCCGACGAGGCCTACGCCGCGGCGCGCGCCATCGCCGACGAGATCGCCGCCAACTCCCCGCTCGCGGTGCGCGGGACCACGGCGGTGCTGGCCGCCAACGACGGGGCGACCGTCGACGAGGGGCTGGAGTTCGTCGCGCGATGGAACACCCTCTACCTGCGCAGCAACGACCTCACCGAGGCCATGACCGCGTTCTTAGAGAAGCGCGAACCTCGCTTTGGCGGCGACTAGCGCCGCCAGAACCGCCACCCGCGCCGGTTCCGGCGCGCCTCGTCGTCGAGCTCGCGCTGGCGCTCGGCGATCAGCTCGGGGGCCACGGCGTCGATGATGTCGCTCGCCTGGCTGAGTAGGTCGCGGCGCTCGTCGAGGGGAATCTCGCTCGCCGGCTCGACCTCGACCGGCTTGGGGATCAGCGTGCCGTGGTCCCACCCCACGTCGACCAGGCGCCGCTCGTAGGTGAGGCAGTTCTCGGGGCAGCTCCACGGCTGGTCGGGCGCGTTGCCCAGCACGCAGAATCGCGCGACCTCGCCCGACGCGTAGGTCCGGCTCTGGAAGTGCTTGCACTCCTCGCGCATCGCCATGGCCCTAGCCTGCCACGACCGTCGGCTTAGCCGACGGCGCCCTCCATTTGGAGCTCGATCAGTCGCGACCACTCCACCGCGTACTCCATCGGCAGGGTGCGCGTCACCGGCTCGATGAAGCCGTTGACGATCATTCCCATCGCCTGGCTCTCGGTGAGCCCGCGGCTCATGAGGTAGAAGAGCTGGTCGTCGCCAATCTTCGACACCGTCGCCTCGTGACCGATCGACGCGTCCTGCTCGCCGACCTCCATGTAGGGCTTGGTCTCGGAGACCGCGGTCTCGTCGAGCAGCAACGCGTCACAGCGCACAAAGCTCTTGGCGCCGGTGGCGCCCTCCTCGACCTTGACGAGCCCGCGATAGGTGGTCGTGCCGCCGTCCTTCGAGATGGACTTGGAGACGATCGTCGACGTCGTCTCGGGGGCGCAGTGAATCATCTTGGCGCCCGCGTCTTGGACCTGACCCGCGCCGGCGTAGGCGACCGACAGCACCTCACCCGACGCCTTGGGCCCCATCAGGTAGACCGACGGGTACTTCATCGTGAGCCGAGAGCCGATGTTGCCGTCGATCCACTCGACGTGAGCCTCGGCCTCGGCGCGCGCGCGCTTGGTGACGAGGTTGTACACGTTGGTCGACCAGTTCTGGATCGTCGTGTAGGTGATGCGCGAGCCGGGCAGCGCGACGAGCTCGACGACCGCGGAGTGCAGCGAGTCGGTCGAGTAGATCGGCGCCGAGCAGCCCTCGACGTAGTGGACCTGGCTACCCTCGTCGGCGATGATCAGCGTGCGCTCGAACTGGCCCATGTTCTCGGTGTTGATGCGGAAGTAGGCCTGCAGGGGCTGGTCGACCTTGACCCCGGGGGGCACGTAGATGAACGACCCGCCACTCCACACCGCGGAGTTGAGCGCGGCGAACTTGTTGTCGTTGGGCGGGATGATGGTGCCGAAGTACTTGCGCACGAGGTCCGGGTACTCGCGCACCGCGGTGTCCATGTCGCAAAAGAGCACCCCGAGGCGCGCGAGGTCCTCGCGGTTGCGGTGGAAGACGACCTCGCTCTCGTACTGCGCGGTCACCCCGGCGAGGTACTTGCGCTCGGCCTCGGGGATGCCCAGCTTCTCGTAGGTCGACTTGATCGCGTCGGGCAGGTCCTCCCAGCGGTCGACCTGGCTCTCGGTGGGCTTGACGTAGTAGTAGATGTTGTCGAAGTCGAGGTCGGGCATTCGCGTCGCGAACCAGGGCATCATCGGCTTTGCCTCGAAACGCTTGAGCGCCTTCAAGCGGAATTCGCGCATCCAGGGCTCCTCGCCCTTGATCTCGCTCATCTCGCGCACGATCGCCTCGTTGAGGCCCTTTTTGGGCTTGAAGACGGGCAGCTGGTCGTCCGACCAGCCCAGCTGATATCGACTGAAGTCCAGGTTGTCGACCGCCACGGTGCTCCCTTGGAATAATCCCTACGTCCATAGTACTTACTCGCCAGGCCCGCGAAACGCCTGGCAGAGTGGTGCGATGCCCGTGCCCCCCCGCGCCGAGACGCGCCCCACCACCCTCAGCGCCCACGGCGAGGACCGCGTCGACCCCTACTACTGGCTGCGCGATCGCGACGACCCCGCGGTTCTCGCGCACCTGCGCGCGGAGAACGAGTACCTCGACGCGGCGCTGGCCGACCAGGCGCCGCTCGCCAACGCCATCTACGAGGAGATCAAGTCCCGCGTCGTCGAGACCGACACGTCGGTGCCCGTGCGACACGGCCCGTGGTGGTACTTCGGCCGGACCCGCCAGGACCTCTCCTACCCCATCAGCTGTCGCGCGCCCGCGACGCCCGGCGACGACCCCCCGGTCGTCGACCCGGACCGAGGGCTCGACGGCGAGCAGGTCATCCTCGACCAGAACGTCGAGGCCGAGGGCCACGACTTCCTCTCGGTGGGCGTGCTCGACGTCAGCCCCGACCACTCCTGGGTCGCGGTGGGCGTCGACCACGACGGCTACGAGCGCTACCGGGTGACGATCCGCCCGCTCGCGGGCCAGGCGGGCGTCGACGACGTCATCGACGACATCTACTACGGCTTCGCGTGGGCCAACGACAACGCCCACGTCTTCTACACGCGAGTCGACGACGCCATGCGACCCTTCCAGGTGTGGCGCCACCGACTCGGCACCGCGACCGACGACGACGTGCTCGTCCTCCAAGAGGACGACGCGCAGTTCTCACTCGGCGTCGGCCGCAGCCGCGACGACGCGGTCGTGCTCTTCGTCGCTGGGTCCTCGACCACCACCGAGGCGCGCGCGATCGACGCGAACCGCCCGGCGGACCAGCCCGCGACGATCGAGCCACGGCGAAAGGGCGTCGAGTACGCGCTCGAGCACCTCACCGACCGTCGGGGCGCGAAGTGGTGGCTCATGCTCACCAACGACGGCGCGACCGACTTTCGCCTCCTCGCGCGCCACGAGCACGACGGGGAGTGGCGCGAGCTCATCGCCGAACGCCCCGGCACCCGACTCGACGGGGTCGACGCGTTCGCCGGGTTCCTCGCGGTGAGCGAGCGCCTCGACGGCGCCAACGCCGTTCGCGTCGTGCCCCTGCTCGACGCCGACGACCCGCTGGGCAGCGACCTGCTCGAGCGGTCGTGGCTCATCGACGGGCCGGCGAGCCCGAGCACGATTGGCCTCGGCGGCAACGCGGAGCACGACACCGACCGCCTGCGCGTGGCGATGACGTCCATGGTCACCCCGGCGCTGGTCGCCGACGTCGACCTGTCGACGCGCGAGCGCGTCGTGCGCAAGCAGCAGCCCGTGCGCGGCTACGACGCCGCGCGATTCTCCACGGGTCGCCTGTGGGCCACCGCGAGCGACGGGCGTCGCGTGCCGGTGACCGTGGTGGCGCGCGCGGACCTCGTCAACGCTGGCGGCGCCACGCTGGAACCACGCGAGCCGATGCCGTTGATGCTCTACGGCTACGGGAGCTACGAGACGTCGATCGACCCCTAC
>JBOGFU010000321.1:0-3237 GCA_050743545.1 Acidimicrobiales bacterium
ACCTCGAGCTCGTCGGGGTCACCGGGACCAACGGCAAGACCACGGTCGCCGCGCTGGTCGCCCAGCTCGCGCGCGGCCTCGGCTGGAACGGCGACGCGATCGGTACCCTGACCCACGAGCGAACGACCCCGGCGCCCCCCGAGCTCTTTCGCGCGATGGCCCGAGCCGCGAGTGGGTTCACGCCGCGGGAGCGGTCGGTGCTCGCGCTCGAGGTCTCGAGTCACGCGCTGGTGCAGGGCCGGGTCGACGGCCTCACCTTCGCGGTGGCGGCGTTCACCAACTTGGGCCACGACCACCTCGACTACCACGCGTCCCTCGAGGACTACTTCGCCGCGAAGGCGTCACTGTTTCGCCCCGAGCGCGCTCGGCGCGCGGTGGTCTGGGTCGACGACCCGTACGGCGCGCGCCTCGCCGACGACCTGACCGTGCCGCTGACGCGAGTGTCGCTCGCCGACGCGTCGAGCGTCGAGCGGTCCTGGCTCGGCACGACCTTCTTCTGGCGCGGCCAGCTCGTCTCGACCGGTCTCGTGGGTGGCTACCACGTCGACAACGCGCTGGTCGCGATGGCGATCCTCTCGGCGCTGGGCGCGTCGGACGACGCGATCGCGCGGGCGATGGGATCGGTGTCGGGGGTCCCGGGGCGATTCGAGGTGGTGCACCGCGGTGCGGTCACGGTGGTGGTCGACTACGCGCACACCCCCGAGGGCCTCGAGCGACTCCTCGCCGACGCGCGCGAGCTCACCGGATCGGGTCGCCTCACCGTGGTGTTTGGCTGTGGGGGAGACCGCGACCGCGACAAGCGCCCGTTGATGGGCGCGGTCGCCTCGCGTGGCGCCGACGAGGTCGTGGTGACGTCGGACAACCCCCGCGGAGAGAGCCCCGATGCGATCATCGACGCGGTGATCGCCGGCGCGGACCCGGCGACCCCGCTGACGCGCGAGGTCGACCGGCGTCGCGCGATCGAGGGCGCGCTCGCGCGCGCGGGCGCGGGTGACGTGGTGGTCGTCGCCGGCAAGGGCCACGAGACCACCCAGATCGTGGGCGGCGCGGTCGTCGACTTCGACGACCGCGTCGTCGCGCGCGAGTGCCTGGCGGCCCGATGCTGAGCCTCATGGAGTCCGGGTCGGTCGGCTTCGTCGTCGCGCTGCTCGTCACGCCACTGTGGATCCGCTTTCAGCGCGAACGCTCGCTCGGCCAGTTCATCCAGTCCGACGGCCCGTCCACCCACCACGCCAAGGCCGGAACCCCCACCATGGGCGGGGTCATCATCGTGCTGGCTGCGGTCGCCGGCTACCTCATGGGCCACGTCGGCACCGCGATCGACTTCACGCGCGCCGGCGTGCTCAGCGTCGCGGTCTGCGTCGTCGCCGGGCTGCTGGGCTTCGTCGACGACTACCTGGCCATTCGCAACGCTCGCAACCTCGGACTCAGCGCGTCGGGCAAGCTCGCCGGTCAGCTGGCGATCGCGGTCGCCTTCGCGGTCCTCGCGGTCACGTGGGTGCACACGTCGACCGACCTCTCCTTCACGCGTTCGACCCTGCCGGGCTGGAACCTGACCGCGGTCGGCTGGGTGGTTCTCGCCGTCGTGGTCGTTGTGTCGACCGCCAACGCCGTCAACCTCACCGACGGCCTCGACGGGCTCGCCGCGGGGTCGTCGACGTTCTGCTTTGGCGTGCTGGCCATCATCGGCTACTGGCAGTTCCGTCACTTCTCGATTTACCACCTCCACTCCGCGCTCGACCTCGGTCTCGTCGCCGTCGGCCTGGTGGGCGCGTGCCTGGGCTTCCTATGGTGGAACGCCGCTCCGGCACGCATCTTCATGGGCGACACGGGCTCCCTGGCCATCGGCGCGGTGCTCGGAGCCCTCGCGCTGCTCATGAACCTCGACCTGCTGCTCGTCGTGCTCGGCGGGCTCTTCGTCGCCGAGGCCGCGTCGGTGATCCTGCAGGTGGTGAGCTTTCGCGTCTTCGGCCGACGGATCTTTCGCATGGCGCCGTTCCACTATCACTTCGAGCTGCGCGGCTGGCCTGAGACAACGGTGATCGTGCGCCTCTGGATCCTCGCCGGGCTCCTCGCGATGCTGGGCCTCGGCCTCTTCTACGGCGACTTCGTCAAGATCGCGAAGGTGGTCTAGCCATGCGCGTGCGCTCGCCCCGACTCTTCGGGCCCTTGCCGCGCGGCAGCGCCGCGGGCCGGTCGCTCCTCGCGGTCACGGGCCTGCTCGTCACCTTCGGCACGGTCGCCGTCGCGTCGGCGTCCGAGGGTCAGGCGAGCGCCAACGGGGGGCCGGCGTGGAGCATCACGATCCACGACCTCGTCTACCTGGGCTTTGGCCTCGGCGCGCTCTACGTCATGGCGCGCGTGCGCCTCGCGCCGCTGGTGCGCCGCGCGCCCCTGCTGATCGTCGCCGGGCTCGGGCTCCTCGCCGCGGTGCGCCTCATCGGCGTGACCGCCAACGGCGGCACGCGCTGGCTCAACCTGCACGTCATCTACCTCCAGCCCAGCGAGGTCTTCAAGCTCCTCACCGTGCTCTACCTCGCCTGGCTGGTCGCGCACCACGGCGAGGACCTCGACGACGGGCGCCGCCTCGCGGTCGCCACGCTCCCGGTCTCCCTGGGCGTCGGGCTCATCGTCCTGGAGCCGGACTTCGGCACCGCGACGGTCGTGGTGGCCGTGGCGTTGGTGATGCTCGCGGTCGCTGGCCTCAACCGACACCTCCTCACGCGCGTCGCGGGCCTCGGCGTGCTCGGCTTCGTCGCCTTCATCGCCCTCAAGCCGTACGCGGCTCGCCGGTTCTTCAGCTTCGTGCACCCCAGCCACGACCCCCTCGGCAGCGGGTACCAGCTCCTCCAGTCAAAGATCGCGTTGGGCGCCGGTGGGGTTACCGGGCTCGGGCTCGGCCACAGCCGCGCCAAGTGGGGGCTGCTGCCCAACCCGCACACCGACTTCATCTTCACCATCGTGGGCGAGGAGCTCGGGCTCGTCGGCACGCTCTTCGTGCTCGCCCTCTTCGTGTGGTTCCTCTTTAGCGCGACGCGGATCGCCCAACGCGCGGGCGACCCCGTCGCGCGGATGGTGGCGACGGGGATCACCACGTGGATCTGCCTCGAGGCGGTGATCAACGTCGCGTCGGTCGTCGGGGGCTGGGCGGTCACCGGCATCCCGCTGCCCTTCTTCTCCTACGGGGGGACCGCGCTGATCACCGAGCTCGCCGCGGTGGGTCTCCTCTACAACGTC
>JBOGFU010000322.1:0-3503 GCA_050743545.1 Acidimicrobiales bacterium
AGCACGGTGAGCCCGCCGTCGGCGACCTCTTTGCGCAGCAGCTCGAGGAGCTCGACCTGGTGGCGCAGGTCGAGCCCGGTCGTCGGCTCGTCGAGGACCATCACGGGGGTCGCCTGGGCCAGGGCGCGCGCCAGCACCATGCGTTGGCGCTCGCCACCCGACAGGGTGGCGACGTCGCGACCGGCGAGGTCAACGAGGCCGAGGCGACCCATGACCCCCTCGACGACGGCGTCGTCGCTCGGCCCGCCGCCGCGCAGCAGGCCGTGGTGGGCGGTGCGACCGAGCGCGACGTACTCGCGCGAGCCCATGCCCGCGGGGACCTCGGGGTGCTGGACGACGAGCGACACCATGAGCGCGCGCTCTCGCTCGCTCAGTCCCGCGACGGCTCGGCCACCGAGCGCGACGGACCCCGTCGTGGGCCGACGCAGCCCCGCGACCGCGCGCACCAGGGTCGTCTTGCCGGCGCCGTTGGGCCCGATGACCGTGCACCAGGTGCCCGGCTCGACGCCCAACGTGACCGCGGCCACGAGGTCGCGCCCACCGACGCGCACGCCCAGCCCGGTGACGTCGATGGCGTTCATCGCAGCACCGGCCGCCGAAACGAGAGGATCGCGACGAAGACCGGCGCGCCGAGCAGCGCGGTCACGACGCCGATCGGCAGCTCCGAGGGTGCGACGATCGTGCGCGCGATCGTGTCGGCGAGGACGAGGAACGCCGCGCCAAAGACCACGGAGATGGGCAGGATTCGCCGGTAGGAGGTGCCCACCAGCAGTCGCACGATGTGGGGAACGATGATCCCCACGAAGCCAATGAGCCCCACGACCGAGACCACCGCCGCGGTGCCCAGCGACGACGCGGCGACGACGAGCAGGCGCACGCGGCGCACGGGCAGGCCGAGCGACCTCGACTCGTCGTCACCCACGCTGAGGACGTCGAGCGCGCGACCCGCGGCCACGCAGATCGCCACGCAGGCCGCGACGTAGGGCACGACCAGCGTCACCGAGTGCCAGCTCGCCGTCGCCAGCGACCCGAGCAGCCAGATGTAGACGCGCGCGATCGAGCTCGACGACGACTGCTGGAGGTAGGTCTGCGCGCTCGTGAGCAGCGACGCGACCGCGACCCCCGCGAGGATCAACGTCGCCGCGCTCGCGCGCAGCCCGCGACCCCCGACGACCCACGTGAGGGCGACCGCGCCGAGCGCGCCGACGAACGCGAGCAGCGGCGTCCAGCCCGGGGTCGTCACCCCACCCCCGATGTCGACGATCGCGATGGTGGCCCCGAGCCCCGCGCCGGCGGCGACCCCCAAGAGGTAGGGGTCGGCGAGCGGGTTGCGAAAGACCCCCTGGTACGTGCCGCCGGCCACCGCGAGCATCGCGCCGGCGAGCAGGCCGAGCACCATGCGCGGCGCGCGCAACTGCCAGATGATCGTCGACTGCAGGGGGCTGAGGGTCGAGTGTCCCACCCCCACGCGGCTCAACAGGTCGCCGAGCACGCGTCCCACGCCGATCGGCGTCGGCCCGATTGCGAGGCCCGCGAGCACCGCGACCGCGAGCGCCACGAGCGTCGCGGCGACCACGACCCCGACCCGACGCGCTCCCGGCGGGTTCACTCCCCTACGACCAGAGTCGGTGGTCGGCCAGCGCGGACTTGACCGCGGCGGTCATCTGGTTCATGAGCAGCCCGAGGCGCGGGCCCCACCGCGACGCGACGTCGTCGTTGAGCCCCACGACGTGGCCGAAGCGAACCGCGGCGACCGCACCAAACCCGGGTCGCTTGGCCAACGCGGCTCGCGACGCCTTGCAGCAGATCGTGTCGGCGAGCAGGATCAGTTTGGGGTTGGCGCTGACGACGTACTCCGCGTTGAGCTGGGGGTAGCCCGCGTCGGCCGACGTCGACTTGGGGTCGGCGATGTTGACGACGCCGAGCGACTGGAGCAGACCACCGACGAAGGTCGAGCTCGTGAGCGAGTAGTACGTCGGGTCGAGCTCGTAGTACGCGGTCACGCGCTTCGACGGGTGCTTGGGTATCGAGGCCACGTCGGCCGCGACTGTGCGGCCGATTGACGCGGCCAGTCGACGCGCCGCGGTGGCGTGTCCGGTGAGCACCCCCAGGGAACGAATTTGGGCCAACGCGCCCGCGACGTTGGTTGGCGGGTCCTGTTCGACGACCTTGACGCCGAGCGCGGTGAGCTTCTCCTTGATCGCGTTGGCGTCGTAGGAGATCACCACGAGGTCGGGCTTGGGCGAGGGGTGCGACGACGACGTCGGGCAGATGCCGACAACCGCCTCGACGCTGGGGTTGAGCGAGTCGATGCGCCGGCTCGGCAGCCCCGTCGTCGGATAGTCCGAGTCCTTGTCGACGGCCCTCACCTGGGGACCCGCGCCGATCGCGAAGAGCGTCTCGGTCGCGGTGGGCGAGAGCGACACGACGCACTGGGGCGATGGCGATGCCCCTGACGCCGACGCGCCGACGCCTATCGGGAGGGCGAGGGACACGAGCCAGATCGCCAGCGCTGGTCGAAGTCGGGTGGGCATGGGACTCTCCTTTCCGTCGAGTGGGGTGGGCGACGGATGGAGATCCGAACGACCGCTCCTTACCTCGAGAGCTGTCCTTCACATCACCTCGCCGCAGGCGACCTGGCTCGCGGACCACTTGGTCCGCACACAGTTGCGGGACAGCGTCGGATTCGCACCGACTTCGCTGCCGCGAGGCAGGGCCACCCTAGCCCACGCGACTCGGGCGGGCTAGGGCGTCACCTCGACCCTCGCGTTCCCGACGTGCCAGCGCGACGCGCCCGCGAGCTCGTCCTCGCGGTGCGACACGATGACGAGCGCCCGCGTCGCGTAGCGGCGGCGCAGCGTCGCCGACAGCTCGGCGGCGGCGGCGTCGTCGAGCCCTTCGGTCGGCTCATCGAACACCGCGACCGGACGGTCCGCGAGCAGCTCGCGCGCGACACCGAGACGCCGACGCTCGCCCCCCGACAGCCCCACCCCCGCTCCCCCGAGAGCCGTGGCCAGCCCGAGCTCCAAGCCCTCGTAGAACCGCCCGAGACCCGCGGCCCCCAACGCGTCGACGAGCTCGTCGTCGGTGGCGTCGGGATCGGCGACGCGGAGGTTGCCCGCCAACGTGGTGGCAAACACGTGGGGCTCGTCGTCGACGAGGCCCACGTGCTCACGCACCGTTGCCGACGTCAGCTCGTCGTAGGCGACGCCGCCGAGGTCCAACGCGCCCGCCACGGGGTCGACGAATCGAGCGAGGAGCCGCGCGATCGCGGTCTTGCCCGATCCGCTCGGGCCGGTCACCACGACGCGGTGACCAAGGAGTACCCGGGCGGTGACGCCGACCAGGAGGGTCGACCCGTCGTAGCCCGCGCTCACGTCGTCGAGGTGCGGGGTCGCGCCGCCGGCGGGCTCGGCGCCGTCGAACTCCGGCTCGCTGACCGGCGCTCGACGGACGGTGAGCGCGTCGAGTCGCCTCAGCGCGGCGACGTCACCACGCAGGCC
>JBOGFU010000323.1:0-1777 GCA_050743545.1 Acidimicrobiales bacterium
CGTCGAGGTCCGCGAGTGGCTCGTCGACTCGCCCTATCCGCGCGCGGTGGTCACCGACTCGCTCGACGACGACGACGACGTCGATCCTCACCTGTTGCGATCGACCGAGTCGGCGGTGCGCGCGCTGCGAGCGCTCCAGAGCGAGGTCGTCGCGGATCAGTGCCTCACGCGAAACTGCGACATGGACCACGACCCCGCCGTGCGCACCTGGCAGCTGTGCTCGCTGGCGCCGATGCCGGTGCTCGACCAGTTCTCGGTGTTGAGCCGCGAGCGTTCCGACGAGCGCCTCCGCCTCGTCGCCGAGATCTGCTGTGAGCGATACGGCGACTACCAGCGACTCCTCGCGATGGGCTGCTAGGCCACGTCGACGAGGTCGACGACGAAGATCAGCGTTTCACCCGGGGCGATAACCCCGCCGGCGCCGCGCTCGCCGTAGCCGAGGTGCGCCGGAATCACCAGTCGACGGCGCCCGCCCACCTTCATCCCTACGACCCCACGGTCCCAACCGGCGATGACGCGCCCCGTGCCGAGAGGGAATCGCAGGGGTTCGCCGCGCTCCCACGACGCGTCAAACTCCTCGCCCGTGGACGCGGCGACACCGACGTAGTGAACCACCGCGGTGACCCCCGCCGTCGCTTCGGCCCCGTCGCCGACCACGAGGTCGTCGATGACGAGGTCCTCGGGTGCGGGGCCGAGGTGTGGTTCAACGAGAGGGCGATCGGTCACGGCTGACCACGGTAGTCGTCGGGCGTCGCCAATCGTGTGTGCGGGCGGCGGTCTGAGGTTCCAGAGTTTCTGGGACAGCATGTCTCACCATTTCTGGGACACTTCCGCCCACGGGGGTGCCTATGGACCTAGCCAAGTATGCGGTGACGTCAGTTCTGGTCGAGGGCCGCTCAATGCGCGCCGTCGCCGCCGCGACGGGACGCTCCAAATCCTGGGTGGCGCGCCACGTCGCCCTCTACCGCGAGGGTGGTGAGCTCGCCCTCGAGCCCAAGAGGCGCGGCCCCAAGGTCCAGGTGCGCCAGACCGCCCCGGGGGTCGAAGACGAGATCGTCGCTCTGCGCAAGTGGCTCAGTGAGTCCGGTTACGACGCCGGCGCGCGCACCATCCGCTACCACCTGGCGAGGACCAACCCCGCGGTGCCGGCGCTGTCAACGGTCCACCGCGTCCTCACCCGTCGGGGCTTTGTCACCCCCCAGCCCCAGAAGCGCCCGCGCACCAGCTGGACGCGCTTTGAGTCGGACCTGCCCAACGAGTGCTGGCAGTCCGACATGACCCACTGGCACCTGGGCGACGACCGCCCCGTCGAGATCGTCAACTTCATCGACGACTACTCGCGCGCGGTGCTGTCGTCCACGGTGCTGGCGGTCACGACCGCGGCGGACGTCTCGCGGCTCTTCTTTGCCAGCGCCGCCAACTACGGCCTGCCGGCCAGCGTGCTCTCCGACAACGGCTGCATCTACACCGCCCTCTACCGCGGCGCGCGCACCGGCCTCGAGATCGACCTCGCGGCCCTGGGGATCACCTTCAAGCACGGCAAGCCCTACCACCCCCAGACCCAGGGAAAGGTCGAGCGCTACCACCTCACCTTGAAGAAGTGGCTGCGCAAGCGTCCCGCGGCGGCGTCGATCCCCGAGCTGCAGGCCCAGGTTGACCGCTTCGTCCACATCTACAACGAAGAGCGACCGCACACCGCCCGGGGGTGTCCGCCGATGCACGCCTGGCGTGCGCTCGACAAGGCCACGGCCACCCGCGACGGACAGCCGCTGCTCGC
>JBOGFU010000324.1:0-3467 GCA_050743545.1 Acidimicrobiales bacterium
ACCTACTGGTGCGCCGCCGACATCGGCTGGATCACCGGGCACTCCTACATCGTCTACGGCCCGCTCTCACTGGGCACGACGAGCGTCATGTACGAGGGCGTGCCGACCTACCCCGACGCGGGGCGCCCCTGGCGCATCGCCGAGCGCCTGGGGGTGACGACCTTCCACACCGCGCCCACGACGATCCGCATGCTGCGCAAAGTCGGCCCCGCCGAGCCCGCCAAGTACAACTACCACTTCAAGCACATGACCACGGTGGGCGAGCCGATCGAGCCCGACGTGTGGCGCTGGTACCACGAGGTCGTGGGCAAGGGCGAGGCGGTCATCGTCGACACGTGGTGGCAGACCGAGACCGGCGGGTTCATCGGCTCGACGCTGCCCGCGCTGCACCCGATGAAGCCCGGGAGCTGCGGGCCGGCGGTGCTGGGCATCCAACTCGCGATCCTCGACGAGAACGGCGAGGAGCTCGACGCGGGCAGTGGCGTCGCCGGCAACATCATCGCGCGCAACCCGTGGCCCGGGGCGTTCCAGACCATTTGGGGCGACCCCGACCGGTTCGTCAAGACCTACTACGCGAAGTACAACAAGGACCCCCTCTCCAACGACTGGCGGGACTGGCCCTACTTCGCCAACGACGGCGCGACCCAGGCCGCCGACGGCTACTTCCGGATCCTCGGGCGCGTCGACGACGTGATCAACGTCGCCGGCCACCGCCTGGGCACCAAGGAGCTCGAGTCCGCCGCGCTGATGGTCGACGAGGTCGCCGAGGCCGCGGCGGTGCCGGTGATCGACTCGACCCGCGGACACGTGGTCGAGATGTACATCGCGCTTAAGCCCGGCTACGCCGCGTCCAAGGAGATGGAGGACAAGATCTCCGCGATGATCGTCACCGAGATCGGACCGATCGCTCGACCAAAGAGCGTGTGGATCGTCGCGGACATGCCCAAGACGAGGTCGGGCAAGATCATGCGCCGCGTGATCGCGAGCGTGTCCAACTTCGCCGACGTGGGCGACATCACGACGCTCGCCAACCCCGACGTCGTCGACGGCATCCGCCACTACGTCCAGAGCGAAAAGGTCGCGCGCGGCGACGAGCCGCGTGAACTGAGCGCCGAAGAGCTCGCGACCATCAAGGACTTCGGGCACGCCGAGTAGTCCCTAGGAGTCGAAGCCGAGCCCCAATGCGTCGACGAGTTTGAGCCAGAGGTTGCGGCGCCCCTGGTGGGCGTCGGCCGAGCGGATGGCGGCCTGGGTCGCGCGGATGAACAGCCAGCGCAAAGGCTCGGGCGGGAAGGGCCACGGCTTTCGTCGCACCATGGTCAGGCGCGTGCGCTCGGTGTCGAGGCCGTCGAGCAGGTCGAGCATGGTCGCCGCGCCGAAGCGCGTGGAGGCGACGCCCAGACCCGTGTAGCCCAGGACGTAGGCGACCTTGTGGGCCATCGCGGTGCCCCAGAACGGCGAGAAGCGGGTGCACGTGTCGATCGCGCCGCCCCACGCGTGGGTGAACTTGATCCCCTCGAGCTGGGGGAACGTGGTGAGGAAGTGCGACGCGAGGGTCGCGTAGGTCTCGGGGCGAAACTCGAACTCGCGTCGGACCTGGCTACGGAACTTGTAGATGACGTCGTAGCCACCCCACAGGATCGAGTTGTCCTTGGTGAGCCGGTAGTAGTGGAACTGGTTGCCGACGTCGGCGACGCCCTCGCGCTCCGACCAGCCGATGCTGGCCATCTGTTCGTCGGAGAGGGGCTCGGTGACTAGCGCGTAGTCGTAGACCGGGACGATGTACTTGCGCGCGGAGCGCACGAGCGGGGCGAAGACGTTGGTGCCTAGTGCGACGCGCGCCGCGGTCACCGCGCCGTAGGGGGTGTGCACGCGCACCGCGTCGTCGACGTCCTCGAGCCACTCGACCTTGGAGTTCTCGAAGATCCTCACGCCCACCGACAGGCATGCGCGCTCGAGGCCCCACACCAGGCGCGCGGGGTCGACCAGCGCCGTGCCGTCGGGGTCGAAGACGCCACCGACGTAGGACGCGGAGTGGATGCGCGACTGGACCTCGTCGCGCGAGAGCACCGTCACGTGGTCGCCGAGCTCGTTGCGCGCGCGGGCCTCGTCGACGAGGTCCTCCATCTGCCACTCGGCGACCGCGACGCGCAGCTCGCCGGTGCGCTCCCAGTCGCACGGGATGGAGTAGCGCGCGATCGTGGCTTCGATCTCGTCGAGGTTCTCGCGCCCGAGGCGCTCGATCACCGACATCTCGTTGGGCCAGCGGCGTCGGCCGTTGCGAAAGCCGTGGGTCAGCGACGCCGAGCAGAAGCCGCCGTTGCGTCCGGAGGCGCCGGCGCCCGTTTCGGACTGCTCGAGCACGACGACCTCGCGCCCCGGCTGGCGCTCCTTGGCGAGCAGCGCGGTCCACAGCCCGGTGTAGCCCGCGCCGACCACGCACAGGTCGGCGCCGAGGTCACCCACCAGCGCCGCGTGGGGCGCCGGCTCCAAGGGGTCGGAGTCGAGCCACCACAGTTCGGGTTGCGCGTGGGCCAGGTGACGCAGGACGTAGGGGTCCTTTCGATCCATGTCGTCCAACCAGTGGTTGGATTCACCCCTTCTGGCGCCTCTTTCGCGCGATGCGAACGCCGGCAGTGCCGGCCTGCGTGGTTTCAGCCTACCGCGACGCCCCTCGCACTCTTGACCTTCGCCCCTAGGTGCCCTGTGGCCATTCGGGTCCACTCTGGGTGTAAGCGAGATGGCTCGCGGAATGGAGCACGCCATGGAGTTCGTACGCTGGTTCGACCAGATTCGCCTCGCCGACGCGGACGTCGTCGGCGGCAAGGGCGCCAACCTCGGTGAGATGACCGCGGGGGGGCTCCCGGTGCCCCCCGGCTACGTCGTCACCGCTGACGCCTACCGCTACGCGCTGACCAGCACGGGCATCGTCGACAAGCTCGCCGAGGTCGTCGCGGTCGCGCCCGACGCGAGCCAGGCTGACCTGAGCGCCGCGGCCCACAGCGCGCAGGACCTCATCCGCTCGATCGTCCTGCCCGTCGACCTCGCCGGCGCGGTGCTCGACGCGTACCACCGGCTGGGTAAGGCGACGGTCGTCGCCGTGCGATCGTCGGGGACGAGCGAGGACGGCGGCGACACGTCCTTCGCCGGCATGAACGCCACGCTCACCAACGTCACCGGCGACGCCGAGCTGCTCGACGCGCTGGTGGAGTGCTGGGCGTCGCTCTACGGAGCGCGCGTGATCTACTACCGCGCCACGCGCGGGCTCAGCGACACCCCCGCGATGGGGGTCATCGTCCAAGAGATGGTGCCCTCGGAGCGCTCCGGCGTGGCGCTCGATAATCAGAAGAGATTCGCCGAGGCGGGAACCTTTCATAGCCGCGCGCTGACGCTGGCGCCGCGATCGAACAGCATCCTCGATAAGTACGCGAGCCATCTGCTGGTTACCGGAGACGAAGCGGGTGCGC
>JBOGFU010000325.1:0-2851 GCA_050743545.1 Acidimicrobiales bacterium
GTCGCTGCCCCTCGACCACGACTGGCGCTTCGTCGTCGTCGTCCCCGACGAGGGGCTCGCGACCGCCGACGCGCGCGCGGTGCTGCCCGCCGCGGTGCCGATGGCCGACGCGGTCGCCAACCTCGCCGCGATGGGCCTGCTCGTCGCCGGGCTCGCCGACGCGCGCGCGTTCGTGCGCGGCTCGATGGCCGACCGCCTCCACCAGCCCTACCGCGAGTCCCTGGTGCCCTTCGCTCGCGACCTGCTCGACGGGCTCCTCGACGCCGGCGCGGTGGGGTCGTGCTGGTCGGGCGCGGGCTCGTCGATGCTGGGGCTCTGCCTCGTGAGCGACGCGGGCCACGTCGAGTCCGCGGCGCGCGCGTTCCTCTCGGACCGGGGCATCGCCGGCGACGTGTTCAACCTCGACGCCGACCACTCCGGTCTCGTCACGATGTGACCCCGCCCGACAGCCAGCGCCGGCGCGCCTACGCGGGCGCCGGCTTCATCCTCGCCGGCGCGGCGCTGATCCAGGCGTCCGCGGCGATCGTCAAGCCCGTCTTTACCGAAGTCGGACCCGCGGCGACGAGCGCGTGGCGATTCCTCATCGGCGCGGTGGTGCTCCTCGCGCTCACGCGGCCCCGACTCTCCACCTGGCGGCGTGAGCAGTGGGTGGGCGCGGTCGCCCTCGGGGTCACCACCGCGTTCATGAACGTCTGCTTCTACCAGGCGTTCGCGCGCATCCCCTTGGGCGGCGCGGTCGCGATCGAGTACCTCGGCCCGTGCCTGGTCGCGGCGCTGGGCAAGCGCACGTGGCGCCACTTCGGCTTCGTGCTGCTCGCGGGCGCGGGGGTCGTCGCCCTCGCCCACCCCGGGGGAGGGCTGACCCTCGTCGGCTCGCTCTTCGCCGCGGGGTCCGGGCTCGGCTGGGCCGGCTACGCGTTCGCGTCGCACCGCGTGGGGCGCACCACGAGCGGCTTCGGCGGACTGGCGGTGTCGATGTCGATCGCCGCCGTGGTGACCCTGCCGTGGTCTATCGGCCGCGCGTCGGTGGTGGTGTCGCACCCGAGCGTGCTCGCGCGCGTGGGGGTCGTCGCGGTGATGGCGATCGTGCTCGGATTCGGCGCCGAGCTCCAGGCGCTGCGTCGACTCAGCCCGACGATCGTCGGCGTGCTCCTCGCGCTCGACCCCGCGGTCGCGTTCGCGTCGGGCTGGCTCTTTTTGCACCAGGCGATCACGTCGTTCGACGCGCTGGGGCTCGCGTGCGTGGTGGTCGCCGGCGCGGGCGTGACGTGGGACGCCGCCAGCGACGACGTCCCGCTCGCTCTCTAGACTTTGCGCGTGGAGCCCGCGCGCACGTTCGCGATTCGTACGTTCGGCTGCCAGATGAACGAGCACGACTCCGAGCGCCTCGCGGGCAACCTCGTGGCCCAGGGCTACGAGGTGGCGGCCAGCCCCGACGACGCCGACGTCGTCATCCTCAACACCTGCACGATCCGAGAGAACGCCGACCTCAAGCTCTACAGCGCGCTCGGGCACCTCAAGTCCGCCAAGGCTCGGCGCCCCGGGATGCAGGTCGCGGTGGGGGGGTGCATGGCCCAGAAGGACCGCGGCCTCATCCGCGAGCGCGCGGCGTGGGTCGACGTGGTCTTTGGCACCCACAACCTCGCCGCGGCTCCCGCGCTCCTCGCGCGCGCGCGCGTCGAGGGCCCGGTGGTCGAGGTCCTCGACGCGCCCGACCCCGCGGCCACCCGCGACATGGCGCCCGCGCTCTACGCGGTGCGCGAGACCGAGTGGGCCGCGTGGATGACCATCCAGACGGGCTGTGACAACACGTGCGCCTACTGCATCGTGCCCGCGGTGCGCGGCCCGGAGATCAGCCGACCCTTCGACGACCTCATCGCCGAGGCGCGCGAGCTCGCGCGTCGCGGGGTCACCGAGGTCACCGTACTCGGCCAGAACGTCAACTCCTACGGTCGCGACCTCACGCGGCGTCGCCCGCTGTTCGCGCGACTGCTGCGCGCCCTGGGCGACGTCGAGGGGATCGAGCGAGTTCGCTTCACGAGCCCGCACCCCAAGGACCTCAGCCCCGAGACGATCGCGGCGATGGCCGAGACCCTCGCGGTCTGCCCGCACCTTCACCTGCCCCTGCAGTCGGGGTCGGACCGCGTGCTCACGGCGATGCGACGCGGCTATCGCGCCGAACGGTACCTGGAGCGCCTCGCCGCGGCGCGCGCGGCGATCCCCGACCTCGCGGTGACGACCGACCTCATCGTCGGATTCCCGGGCGAGCGCGACGACGACTTCGAGGCGACCCTCGAGGTCGTCGCCGAGGCGCGATACGACTCGGCCCACACGTTCGTCTTCTCGCCGCGCGAGGGCACGCGCGCGGCGGCGTGGGTCGACGACTTCGTTGCCCCCGAGGTGATCAAGGAGCGCTTCGCGCGCCTCGCCGCGGTGCTCGACCGCTCCGCGCTGGCGCGACACGCCGCGCGCGAGGGCGTCGTCGAAGAGGTCCTCGTCGAGGGGCCGTCCAAGCGCGACGCGTCGATGCTCACCGGTCGCAGCCGACAGGGCAAGCTCGTTCACTTCGCTCGTCGCGACGAGGCGAGCCGCCCCGGGACCCTGACGCGCGTGCGCGTCACCCACGGCGCGCCCTACTACCTGGTCGGCGAGCTCGAGGGGGTCATCCGGCCCCCGCGCCACCACACGCGGATCCCGCTGCTCGTCTCGTGAGCTCGGTGGGCGAGCGCGCCGTCGCCCTGGTGGGGGTCACGGCGTCGGGCAAGTCCGACCTCGCCCACGACGTCGCGCGAGAGGTCGGCGCGGCCGTGCTGTGCGTCGACTCCATGACGGTCTATCGACAGATGGACCT
>JBOGFU010000326.1:0-6020 GCA_050743545.1 Acidimicrobiales bacterium
CGCCAACACCCACCGCGGGGCCGCCCGCGTGGTCCCAGTGGTAGTGCGTCACGAGCGCTCCCACCACGCGCAGGCCGTCGCTCGCCGTCAGCTCGACGAGCTCCTCGGGCGCGTACGCGGCGTCCACGACCACGGCCTCACCGGCGTCGGCGTCGCCGATCACGTAGGCGAAGTTGCGCATCTGGCGCGCGAGGGCGTCGCCGCGCGCGAAGTCAACCCCGGCGAGGAGCTGGCGAAAGTAGGCGCCGCCGCTCACGCGTCGCCGGCCGCGGCGAGGCGCGGCGCGAGCTCCTCAACCTTCGCGGCGGTCGCCGTCAGGCGTGCCTCCAGGGCCTCGATGATCGCCGTCGCACGCTCGAGCTTGGCGAAGAGCTCGTCGACCGAGACCTCGCCCTCATCGAACGACGCCACGATCGCGTCGAGCTCCGCCGCGGCGTCGTTCCAACCCCCGATGTTGCTCACGCTTCCTCCTTGCTCGTCACGGACACTCCGAGCCGACCGTCCGCCAGGCGCAGGCTCAGCCCGGCGCCGACCACGACGTCGCCGACGCGGGTGACGACCCGCCCTGACTCGTCGGTGGCGATTGACCATCCCTGGGCCAGGCGACGACCCGGGTCGTAGGCGCTGAGGAGGCGCCGACGCGCGGCGAGGAACGCCGCGCCGTCGCTCAGCCGATGGCGCGCGTGCAGGTCGAGGCGCGAGCGCGTCGACCCCAGCTGGCGTCGCTCGGCGCGCAGTCGGTCGCGCACCGCGAAGATCATGGTCCGGCGCCGCTCGCCCGCGTAGGCGGTCGCCTCGTCGACGATCGCCGTCGCGGCCTCGAGGACGCGACGCGCGGGTTCACTCACGCGCCGGGCGCGCCACGCGCGCACGATCTCCACGAGCTGCTCACCCAACTGGGTGGGGGTAATCGCCGCGGTGTGCGCGACCAGGTCGGCGACCGACTCGTCGCCGGTGTGACCGATGCCGGTCATGACCGGCGTCGTCGCGGCGGCGATGGCGCGCGCCACGCGCTCGTCGTCGAACGCCGCGAGGTCGCCCTTGGACCCTCCGCCGCGCACCACGCAGATCACGTCAACGCCCGCGGCGTCGAGGCTCGCCAGCGCGGCGACGATCTGGGCGGGCGCGGCGTCGCCCTGGACCGTGGTGGGCACCACGACGACGTCAAAGGAGAGGCCCGAGCGAAGGAGCTGGCCAGTGAAGTCGGCGAAGCCCTCGGTCGGGGGGCTCGCGATCAGTCCCACGCGAAGCGGCACCGCGCTCAGCGCGCGGGATCGATTCGCGCCGAGCAGTCCCTCGCCCTCGAGTCGGGCGATCAGCTCGGCGCGGCGACGCGCGACGTCGCCGACCAACCCCGAGACGTCGACCTCGGTGACCGTGAAGCCCACGCGCCCCTGGGGCGCGTAGAGGTCGACGTAGCCGAAGAGGCTGATGAGCGCGCCGGGGGCGAGGCTCACCCCCTGGTCGGCGAGGCGGCGCTTGATCGGGACCCACTGGCCGGCCCAGCAGTGGGCGTTGAGAACGGGGCGGCGCGTGTCGCTCGCCGATCCGGCGTCCACGAGGTCGACGTAGAGGTGACTCTTCTCGTAGACCTTGGCGACCTCGCCGCGCACCCAGCGCGGATAGCGACGGCCGAAGGCCGACTCGAGGTGGGCGGTCACCAACTCGTAGAAGGCACCGACGTCTAAGACCTCGTCGACCCCGGGCCCCTCCACGGCCAGCACGCTACCCGCGGAACGTAACAACATCGACATGGTGGGAGCCGTGGCGCTGTGACAAAATGGTCGCGGATGGTGAGCCGGCTGGGTGGCCGCGCCGGGTGACCGGTGAGGAAAGTCGGGGCTCCATAGGGCAGGGTGCTCGCGAAGCGAGTCGCGGTGACGTGCAGGAAAGTGCCACAGAGAACAGACCGCCGATGGCCCGGGCGACCGGGAACAGGCAAGGGTGAAACGGTGCGGTAAGAGCGCACCAGCGCCGCGGGCAACCGCGGTGGCTCGGTAAACCCCACCCGGAGCAAGATCGAACAGGGGAGTCGCGGCCCGCGGGTCCGCAAGGACACTCCCCAGGTGGATCGCTCAGATGGATGGCCACCCCGCCCTCGTTGAGGGCGGACAGAACCCCGCTTACAGGCCGACTCACCATCCGCCCATTCGCCAACGACGTCGAGAAGAAGAATCATGTTGCACCTGCCGTACCGAGAACTGCCGCTGGCCGACCCCGGCGAGCCCGACCGGCGATCGCCGGTGCGCTACCTCGCGTGGCTCGCGCGCCGCCAGGCCGGACTGCTCGCCCTCAACGCGCTCTTCGGGATTGGCTGGATGGTCAGCCAGGCACTGCTCTGGGCCGCGGTCGGCGCCGCGATCGACCACGGCGTGGCCCACCACGACCCGCGCGCGCTGGCCGCGTGGGTCGGCGTCGTCGTCGCGCTCGGGCTCACTCAGGCGGTCTGCGGGTCGCTGCGCCACCAGCTCGCGGTGACCAACTGGATGAACGCCGCGTACCGCACGGTCCAGCTGATCGGTCGCCACGTCGCGGCCACCGGCACCGCGATGACCGACGAGATCCCGACCGGCGACATCGTCAACACCGTCGCCGCCGACGCGATGCGCGTGGGCGGGATGTTCGACTCCTTCGCGCGCTTCATGGGCGCGGTGCTGTCGTGGGCCGTGGTCTCGTTCATCTTGCTGTCGACGTCGGTCGAGCTCGGCCTCGTCGTCTTGGTCGGGGTGCCCGTGCTGGCGTCGCTGACCACGCCCCTGATGGCCCCGCTGCACGCCACCCAGGCCGCCCAGCGCGAGGCGGCGGGCCGCCTCGCGGCGTTGGGCTCGGACACCGTGGCCGGGCTGCGCATCCTTCGCGGGATCGGTGGCGAGGAGGTCTTCCTCGACAACTACACGCGCCAGAGCCAGCTGGTGCGCGCGAGCGGGTTCCGCATCGCCGGTCCCCAGGCCGGGCTCGAGTCGGGTCAGGTGCTCCTGCCGGCGGTCCTGACCGGCGTCGTGACCTGGCTCGGCGCACGCGACGTCATGAACGGCACCCTCCAGGTGGGCCAGCTGGTCGCGTTCTTCGGCTACGCGACGTTCCTGACGACCCCGCTGCGCACGGCGATTGAGTACGTGATCTCGTCAACGCGCGCCTACGTGGGCGCGGGCCGCGTGCTGCGGCTGTTGGCCGTCACCCCCCTCGTGGCCGACACCACCGACCCCCTCGCCTGGCCCTCGTCGCTCGACGCGTTCGGCGACTCGAGGACCGGGATCGAGCTCGCGCGCGGCGAGATGGTCGCGGTCGTCACCGAGACGCCCGCCGAGTCCGCCGCGCTCGCCGATCGACTGGGCCGCTTCAGCGTCGACGCCGACGACGTGCTGGTCAACGGCGTGCCCATCACGCGCTACTCGCTCGCCGACGTGCGACGACACGTCGTCGTCAGCGAGGTCGAGCCGCGACTGTTCTCGGGGGTACTGCGCTACGAGCTGGTTCCCCACGGCGACGTGCCCGACGCGCGCGTGCTCGACGCGCTGGAGGCGTCGAGCGCGCTCGACATCATGGACGCGCTCGACGACGGGCTCGACTCGTGGGTCGAAGAGCGTGGCCGCAGCCTCTCGGGTGGCCAGCGCCAGCGCCTCAGCCTCGCGCGTGCGCTGCTCACCGAGGCCGAGGTGATGGTCCTCGTCGAGCCCACGTCGGCGGTCGACACCCACACCGAGGGCCGCATCGCCGCTCGGCTGCGCGACGTGCGCGGCGCGCGCTACACGCTCGTGACGACGACCAGCCCCCTCGTGCTCGAGCGCGCCGACCGCGTCTACCTGGTCGCCGCGGACCGGGTGATCGAGCACGGCACCCACGCCGAGCTCATCGCGCGCAGCGCCGCCTACCGCCAGATCGTGCTACGAGAGGAGGGGTCGTGAGCCAGCTCCCCGTGGCCTCGCGCGAGGTCGTACGCAACTACGCGCGCGCCCTGGTGCGCGCTCGACGCGCCGAGCTCACGCGCACGCTCGGCCTCTACGGCCTCGCCGCGGTCACCGCGCTCGTGCCCGCGTGGGTCATCGGCCAGCTCATCAACCTCGCCACCGAGCACCGACTCACGGCGGCGACCATCAACCGCGACGTCGCGTTGCTCGTCGGCTCGTCGCTCGCCTACGCCGCGCTGACCTTCGTCGCGAGACGACGAAGCTACGTGCTCGGCGAGAGCGTGTTCGCCCAACTGCGCGAGGACTTTTTGGCCAGCGTGCTCGCGTTGCCCCTCGCCGAGGTCGAGCGAGCCGGCACCGGTGACCTACTCAGCCGCACGACCAACGACGTCGAGGCGCTGAGCCGCACGGTGCGCTTCGCGGCGCCCGAGTGGCTGGTCGCGATCGTCCAGGCGGTGCTGACCCTGGTCGCGATGCTCATCGTGAGCCCGCTCGCGTCCGTCGCGAGCCTGGTCTCGCTGCCCCTGCTCTACGTCTCCACGCGCCACTACCTGCACTACGCGCGGCCGGGCTACGTGCGCGAGCGCGCGAGCTACGCGTCGATGTCGGGGACGATCTCAGAGACCGCGGACGGCGCGCGCACCGTCGACGCGCATCGCCTGCGCGATCGACAGAGCAATCGCGTCGACGACACCGTGCGCGAGTCCTTCTACTCCGAGATGTACACGCTGCTGATGCGCATGGTCTGGTTCCCCACGATCGAGACCGCGTTCGCGCTCGCGGTCGCGGCGACGCTGGGCTGGAGCGGCTGGCTCGCGCTCCACCACTCGCTGAGCATCGGTGCGGCGACGACCGTCACCCTCTACGTCGTTCAGATCAACGACCCGATCGACCGCATCGTCGAGTGGCTCGACGAACTCCAGATCGGCCAGACCTCGCTGGCGCGACTGGTGGGGGTGTCGGTGGTCCGCGACGACCGTCCCGTCGACGGCGTCGAGCCGACCGACGACACCATCCGCGTCGACCACGTCTCGTACGCCTACCGGGCTGGCCACGACGTCCTCGACGACGTGTCACTCACCGTCCGTCCCGGCGAGCGCCTGGCCATCGTCGGCCCCACCGGCGCGGGCAAGTCCACCCTCGGCCGGCTGCTCGCGGGGATCGACGCCCCGCGAGCCGGCTCGGTGACGGTCGGCGGGGTCGCGCTGGCGACGATGCCCCTCGCCGCGCTGCGCCGACACGTCGCGCTCGTCACCCAGGAGCACCACGTGTTCATCGGCACCGTGCGCGACAACCTCGCGCTCGCGCGCCCTGACGCGAGCGACGCTGACCTCACTCGAGCCCTCGACGCCGTCGACGCTCGCGAGTGGGTGCTCGACCTGCCCGGGGGGCTCGACACCGAGTTGGGGTCCACCGGTCACCCGCTGACACCCGCCCAGGCCCAGCAGCTCGCCCTCGCGCGCCTGGTCCTCGCCGACCCCCACACGCTGGTCCTCGACGAGGCCACCGCGCTGCTCGACCCGCGCGCGGCGCGACACCTCGAACGATCCCTCGCCGCGGTGCTGCGCGGGCGCACGGTCATCGCGATCGCCCACCGGCTGCACACCGCCCACGACGCCGACCGCGTGTGCGTGGTGATCGACGGCCGCGTCGCCGAGCTCGGCACCCACGACGAACTCATCGCGCGCAACGGCGAGTACGCGTCGCTGTGGCGCAGCTGGCGGAGCGAGCCCCGCGAGGTCTCCTAGGCTTCGTCGCGTGGCGCGGCCCCTGCGAGGCGACGAAGTGCTCGCGTGCGTGCATCGCGTCGCGCTGAGCCGCGGGGCGCCCACCGACGTGACCCCCGCGCCGTCGACACCGGAGTCCGAGCGACGACGACGCGACGCGCGAGAGCACCGCCGCGCGACGCTCGACGAACTCGCCTCCCTCCACCCCAACGCGCCCACCCCCGCGAGCGTCGACGAGACCTTCGACCTGATCGCCGCCGGGGAGGAGATCATCCTGCGCCCGCGCCTCGCGCTCGACCGCGAGGGTGGGCGCGTCGCGGTGGCCCAGGCCCTGGTGCGGGTCGGCCGGGTCGACGCTGGCTATCGCTACGCACCGGTCGTGGTC
>JBOGFU010000327.1:0-2495 GCA_050743545.1 Acidimicrobiales bacterium
GACGAGCTCGGCGACCGCGTCGACCAGCCCCGACCCACAGAGTCCCCGCGGCTCGGCGTCGTCGATCACGCCGATCTCCACGCCTTCGTCGGTGAGTCGCACCGTCTCGATCGCCCCCGCGGCCGCGCGCATCCCGCAGCGGATCGCCGCGCCCTCGAACGCGGGGCCCGCGGGTGCCGCGGTCGCCCACAGGCGCTCGTTGGAGCCCAGCACGACCTCGCAGTTGGTGCCGATGTCGAGGAAGAGGCGCAGGCGAGGGTCGCGGTCCATCCCCGACGCCAGCATCCCGGCGACGATGTCGCCGCCGACGTACGCGCCGAACGCGGGAAAGATGACCGCGCGGGCGCGCGGGTGGGCGTGGACGCCCACGTCGCTCGCCAGGACCTCGGGAAAGTGGCGCGCCGACATGATGAACGGCGCGACCCCGAGGGGCTCGGGGTCGATGCCCAACACCAGGTGGGTCATCGTCGCGTTGCCGGCGATCGCGATCTCGTAGACCTCGTCGCGCGCGACGCCACCCTCGGTGCAGACCTCGCCCACCAGCCCGTCGAGCGCCTCGTGGGCCAGGCGCGTGAGCTCGGCCAACGCGTCGGGGTTGATCATGACCGCGCTGATCCGCGTGATGACGTCGGCGCCGAAGGGCTGCTGGGAGTTGAGCATCGAGCGCACCGCGACCGGAGCACCCGTCGCGAGGTCGAGCAGCGTCGCCACGACCGTGGTCGTTCCGAGGTCGATCGCCACGCCGAAGAGACGCTCGGTGGTGTCGCCCGGCTCGACCGCGACGAGCACGTCGTCGACCACGACCGCGGTGACCCGGTAGTCGTTGGCGCGCAGCGTCTTGCCGAGGGTGCGCACCACGGCGAGCTCGGCGCGCGGCTCCAGGTCGTCGAGCTGGGCGAGCAGGCGCTCCACGTCGGTCGCCTGGTCGGCGAGGGTCGGCTCGGTGAGCTCGACGAAGCGCTTCTGGACCGCGGGTCGCAGGATGACCTTGCGCCCCACGCCCACCGTGGCCGCCTTGGGCCTGGTGAGGAGCGGCGGGACCTCGACGCGCAGGTCCGAGACGACCTCGACCCGGCAGGCCAGGCGCCAGCCGTCGCGCAGCTCGTCGGTGGTAAAGGCCCGCGTGTCGAGCGACGTGACGGGCGCGACCCCCTCGTCGACGCGCACCTTGCACTTGCGGCACGTGCCGTGGCCCCCGCACGTCGAGTCGATGGCGATCCCGTTCCAGCTCGCCGCGTCAAAGAGCATGACGTTGGGCGGCACGCGGACCTTGCGGTCGGCGGGGGTGAAGGTGAGGTCGAGGCGACCCTTGCCCTCGTGGTGCTCGGCGGTGGCCCCGCCGTCCACGCTCACGCCTCCGCGGCGGCCTGTTGGCGGTGGGCGCTGATCCAGCTCGCCCCCCACGGGTCTCGGTCGAGCAGCAGGTCCCCGGACTTGACCGCGCGCACGAGTTGGGGCGTGCGCGCGTCCATGATCGCGCTGGTCAGCCCGCAGCGCATGGCCATCGTGAGGAACGTCGCGCCGATCGTCGCCCGGTCGGGCATCCCGAAGGAGACGTTGGACGCGCCGAGGGTCATGTTGAGCCCGTACTCGTCGCGCACGCGCTGGATCGTCTCCAGGGTCTTGACGACCAGGGTCGTGTCGGCGCCGATGGGCATCGCCAATGGGTCGATGAGCACGTCCTCGATGGGGATCCCGTACTCGTTGGTCGCGACGTCGACGATCTTCGCGACGAGCTCCAACCGGCGTGCGGGGTCCTCGGGGATCTCGAACTCGTCGTTGGGCAGCGCGATGATCGCCGCGCCGTGGGCCTTGACGAGGGGCAGGATCGCCGCGAGGCGGTCGTCCTCGGCGGTCACCGAGTTGACGAGCGCCTTGCCCTCATACGCCCCGAGCCCGGCCTCGAGCGCCTCGACCACCGAGGAGTCGATGCACAGGGGCAGGTCGGTGAGGCCCTGGATCATGGTGACCGCACGCACCATGAGGTCGACCTCGTCGGCGAGGGGCACGCCCATGTTGACGTCGAGGACCATCGCGCCACCGGCGACCTGCTGGGCGACGTCGACTGCGATGCGCGACAGGTCGTCGGCGCGCAGCTGCTCTTGGAAGAGCTTGCGCCCCGTGGGGTTGATCCGCTCGCCGATGACACAAAATGGCTGGTCCTCGCCGATCACGACCTCGCGGGTCGCCGAGCGCAGGACCGTGTGCACGACTAGACCGCGACGAGCGAGCGGCGCTGGTCCAACAGGTCCTTGGCCTTGCGCACCGCGGCCGACGCGTCGGCGGCGTAGCCGTCGGCGCCCACCGCGTCGGCGTACTCCTGGGTGACGGGCGCGCCACCGACCATGACGATCACCTGGTCGCGCAACCCGGCCTTCTCCAGCGCGTTGATGTTGGCCTTGAACATCGGCATCGTCGTCGTGAGGAACGCGTAGAAGCCGACGATGTCGGGCTTGTGCTCGTGGATCGCCTCGATGAAGCGCTCGGGCGACACC
>JBOGFU010000328.1:0-2344 GCA_050743545.1 Acidimicrobiales bacterium
GTCTTAGCCCGCCGCACCCGGCCGCCCCCCGGTCGCGGGCCCAGCCCCGACCGCGAGCTCGGCGGCGCCACCCCTCGCGCCCCCGGCTCGCGTCCCGACGCGACCACGCCTACGACGACGTGCGCTCGGCCCACCACTCGCGCAGGCGCACGGTGGCCTCGGGCTTGGTGATCTCGCCCTCGTCGAGGCGTATGTCCATGAGGAACTCCAGCGCGTGACCGACCGCGGGCCCCGGGGTGAGGTCGAGCAGCGTCATCACCTCGTGGCCGTCGAGCGCGGGGCGCATCGCGGCGAGGTCCTCGAGCTCGGCGAGCTCGTCGATGCGCACCTCGAGCTCGTCCATCACCGCCGCGAGCTCGGCGGCCTTTCGCATGTTGCGCGTCGTACAGTCGCAGCGCGTCAGCTCGTTGAGGTCCTCTAGCAGCGGCCCCGCGTCGCGCACGTAGCGGCGCACCGCGCGGTCGGTCCAGCCCAGGCGGTAGGTGTGGAAACGCAGGTGCAGCTCGACCAGCGCCGCGACGTCGTCGATCATCTCGGACGGGTAGCGCAGCTCGGTCATGCGTCGGCGCGTCATCTTGGCGCCGACGACCTCGTGGAATCGGAAGGTCACGCCCTCGTCGGTGATCGCGCGCGTCGCGGGCTTGCCCACGTCGTGAAAGAGCGCGGCGAGTCGAAGCCGCAGGCGCGGTGACGCTCGGTCAACCACCGCCCAGGTGTGCTTGAGCACGTCCTTGTGGTGGTGGACGGGGTCCTGCTCGAGTTGCAGCAGGGGCAGCTCGGGCACGAAGTGCTCGGCCAACCCCGTGCGAACGATGAAGTCGAGCCCGACCGAGGGGTGGGGCGTCGTCAGCAGCAGGTCGAGTTCGCCTCGAACGCGCTCGGCCGAGACCTTGGCCAGCTGGGGCGCCATCACCGTGGTCGCCGCCTCGACCGACGGGTCGATCACCAGCGCGAAGCGCGACGCGAAGCGCGCGGCGCGCAGCATGCGCAGGGGGTCGTCGGCGAAGAGCCGCTCGGGCTCGGCCGGGGTGCGCAGTCGGCGCTCGGACAGGTCGGCGAACCCGCCGAAGTAGTCAAAGAGCGTCTGGACGCCCTCGGCGCCGTCGTTGAGCGCGACGACGTCCAGCGCCATCGCGTTGATCGTGAAGTCACGACGCGACAGGTCGACCTCGAGCGAGTCGCCCCACTCGACCGCGGGCTTTCGTGAGTGGTCGACGTAGGCCTCGGAGCGAAAGGTCGTCACCTCGACGTCGAGGCCACTGGCGAGGGTTCCCCCCAACGTGCCGAAGGCCCGCCCCTGCTCCCAGGTCGCGACGCACAGGCCGCCCAGGAGCTCCGCCACCCGGTCGGGCCGGGCGTTCGTCGTGTAGTCGATCTCGGCGGTCTCGGCCTGACGCTCGCCGAGCAGCGCGTCGCGCACCGCGCCGCCCACCGCGTAGAGCGAGAAGCCCGCGTCGGCGAAGGCCCGCGCGAGGGGCGCCGACGCGCGCGCGATCTCGCTGAGTCGCTCGGGAACGGAGTCGGCGCGTGGCACGCGTGACAGGGTACGGCCTCCCGGTTGTCGCGACGGCCTTTACTAGCCTTGGGCCGAATGTCCCACCGCTCGTCGACCTGGTGGCGGGGGCTCGGCGCGGCGCTCTTCAGCCTCGCGGCCCTGGCGTGGCCCGCGCCCGCGGGCGCCGCGGCGACCCCCTCGTTCACCCTGGTCCACCAGAGCCCGGCCGCGGTGCTGGGCCGGTCCAGCTCGGCGCACCTCGACGTCGCGCTTCGTCTGGCCAAGCCCGACCGCCACGCGGTCGTCCAGCTCTCGCTCTTCTCGCGCCTGGTCACGCGGGTCGCGCTCGACCCCCTGCTCAACGGCGTGGGGCCGGTGGGCACCGCGACGTCGACCACCGGCAACTTCACCCTCACGTGCGACACGGCCAAGGACGTCCACCTCGTCGTGACCCTGTCGAGCGGCCCGAGCTCGGGCTCGTCGCGCTGCGCGAGCCGCGCCCCCCGGCTGCGCCTGCCGTGCCGGGGGGCGTCGTGCGACGGCGTCTACCCGTTGGAGTACGCCGTCACGAGCGGCGGGGTCGAGACGACCACGTGGTCGCTCGTCGCCGTGCGAACCCTCCACGTCGCCGCGCCCCTCCACGCCGACGTCATCTTCACGCTCGACCCGAGCGCGCTCGCCCACTCGAGCGCCGCGCGCGCGACCCTGCGCGAGCTCTCACGCCACGCGTCGGTGCCCCTGGCGATCACCGCGGACTACCGCACGCTCGAGTCGGTGCTCGCCGGCCCCGCCGACGCGACGCGCGCGTGGCGCGACGCGCTCAACGCCGGGCTCGCCAGCGCGTTGCAC
>JBOGFU010000329.1:0-8371 GCA_050743545.1 Acidimicrobiales bacterium
CCAGTGGCCCGTGTACCGCGCGTCGCCGCGCTGGGCGGGATCGAGCGGGTTGGGCAGTCCGGCCAGGGAGCGCGACACCAGCCCGTCGGGGTCGGCGACCGGCCCCGCGCCCTCGAAGCCAATGGCCGGCACGCCCCACTCGCGCAGACGCTCGGCGAGGACGCGCGACGCGGGGAGCCCGCCCACGCGCACGACGACGTCGGGTCGACTGAGGCTCGCGAAGCCGTCGTCGCGCAACAGCGCGTCGGCGTAGGGCACGGCGCCGCGCGCGGTGGCGTCGCCGACGACCACCCAGTCCAGCGAGCGAGCGTCGCCAATCACGTCGGCGCCCACCCCCGCACCCACGACGCACAGGACTCGCCGCGCGCGCACGTCGTAGTGCGACGGCGCCGCCCTCGGCGCGTCGCGCTCGAGCCACGGCGCGCCGTTGTCTCGACCGGCGACCGGCGGCGTCGCCGCGGTCACCAGCGGCTCGACGAAGGCGAGGTTGACGTGTACCGGTCCGGGTGGACCCGCGTCGCCGTGGGCCGCGTGCCACAGGCGCGACGCGAGCGGGCGCCAGGTCGGCGCGGCGTCGGCGCGCGCCACGCCGGGCTCTTCGAAGCGACGAACCATCGCGCCGTAGAGGTCGCGCTGGTTGATGGTCTGGGACGCGCCGACGCCGTGCATCTCGGGTGGTCGGTCGGCGGTGACGACGAGCAGGGGTACGTGGGCCAAGTCGGCCTCCGCGACCGCGGCGTGCAGCTCGGCCGCGGCGGTGCCGCTCGTCACGACGATCGCCGCGGCGTGACCGGTCGCCAGCGCGCGACCGAGCGCGAAGAAGGCCGCGCCGCGCTCGTCGAGCCGGACGTGCACGCGCAGCCCGTCGTGGCGCGCGGCGCCGAGGGTGAGCGGCGTCGAACGCGAGCCGGGGCAGATCACCACGTCGGTCAGCCCGGCGCGCGCCCACTCGTCGACGAGGGTGGCCGCCATCGTCTCCTGAGCCCCACCGGGGCTCGGTACGCTTCGTGCCAATGTCACTCCTCAGCGTCACTCGGCGCGGCGTGGGGCGCCCGTTCCTGTGGCTACACGGCTTCACGCAGACGCGCGACTCCGCCCACCAGTTCCGGTCCATTCTGGCAGAGGCCCGAGAACTCTGGACACTCGACCTCCCGGGCCACGGCCTCGCGAGCGCGCTGAGCGCCGACCTCGCCGGGTGTGCCGACCTCGTCGCCGACGCCATGCCCGACGGGCCGATCGACCTCGGGGGCTACTCCCTCGGCGGTCGCGTCGCGCTGCACGTCGTCACCCGTCACCCCGAGCGTGTGCGCCGGGTCGTCGCGCTGGGCGCCACGAGGGGGATCGTCGACGTCGACGAGCGCGCCGAGCGCCGACGCCGTGACGAGGAGCTGGCCACTCGAGCCGAGGTCATCGGCGCGTCGGCGTTCCTCGATGAGTGGGTGAACCAGCCCCTCTTCGCGACGCTGCCCGCCGACGCCACCGACCGCGCGGCGCGCTCTAACGACTCGCGTGGGCTCGCGATGGCGCTGCGCCGCATGGGCACCGGCACCCAGGAGTTCCTCGACGACCCGCTCTCGCGCGTCGTCGCGCCGACGCTCGCGCTCGCCGGTGAGCTCGACCTTCGATTCGTGGACGAGGCGCGGGCGATTGCCGCCACGGTCGTCGACGGTCGCGCCGCGGTGGTCGTCGGCGCGGGCCACGCCGCCCACCTCGAGCGGCCCGGTGACGCCGCGCGACTCGTGGGTGAGTTTCTTGACTAGCGCGTCGTGAAGAACACCACGACGAGCGCAACCCCGGCGGCGAGCTGGACGCGGGCGGAGTAGGCCAACAGGGGCAGCAGCTCGCGGCCCGAGCGCGCGGAGAACGCCATGCGCAGCGCGGGCGCGTACAGCACCGCGAGCGCGAGTGCGACCCACGCCTCGCCCCCCGCGGCGACCCCGACCACCGCGCCGATCACCCAGACCAGGTAGAGCCCGGACCCGCGTCGACGCCCGAGGCGCGCCACGAGCGTGCGCTTTCCCGCCGCTCGATCTCCGTCGACGTCGCGCAGGTTGTTGGCCTCCAGGAGCGCGCAGGCCATCGACCCCGTCGCCAGGGCAAACCACCACGCCGCACGCGGGACCGCGAGGTGTTGAACGTACGCCGTGCCCACGGTCGCCACGAAGCCGAAGTAGGCCATGACGAAGAGCTCGCCCAGCCCGAGGTAGCCGTAGGGTCGCGGGCCGCCGGTGTAGTACCAGCCCGCGGCGACCGCGCTCGCCCCGATCGGCACGAGCCACCAACTCGTGAGCGCGGCGAGCGCGACCCCCGCGGCCGCGGCCAGCGCGAAGAACGTGACCGCCGCGGCGCGCACGCGCGTCGCGGCTACGAGCTTCGACGCGGTAAGACGGAATGGCCCCACGCGCTCTTCGTCGGTGCCGCGCACGCCGTCGGCGTAGTCGTTGGCGAAGTTGGTGCCGACCTGGAGGGCGAGCGCAACCACCACGCACAGCACGCTGCGACCCCAGCACACGCTCGCGGGTCGCACCAGGGTCGCGCCGACCGCCACGGGGACGAGCGACGCGGGCAGCGTTCGTGGGCGCGCGGCGAGGACCCACCGGCGAACCGGCCCCGGCGTCACGGGCGCTTGGGAAACTTAGAAAAGTCGGGCGCGCGACGCTCGACGTAGGCGTCGCGACCCTCCTGGGCCTCGTCGGACATGTAGAAGAGCAGCGTCGCGTCGCCGGCGAGCTGCTGGATCCCCGCGAGTCCGTCGTCGGCGGCGTTGAAGCCGGCCTTGAGCATCCGCATCGCGAGGGGTGACAGCGTCAGCATCTGGCGGCACCACGCGACGGTCTCGCGCTCGAGCTCGGCGAGCGGCACCACGGTGTTGACGAGGCCCCACTCGAGCGCGGTCTGCGCGTCGTACTGACGGCAGAGGAACCACACCTCCTTGGCGCGCTTGAGGCCCACCGTGCGCGCGAGCAGCGACGAGCCGTAGCCGCCGTCAAAGGAGCCCACGCGCGGGCCGGTCTGACCGAACCGGGCGTTGTCGGCGGCGATCGACAGGTCGCAGACCAGGTGCAGGATGTGGCCGCCCCCGATCGCGTAGCCAGCGATCGACGCGACCACCGGCTTGGGCAGCCGACGAATCTGGACCTGCAGGTCGAGCACGTTGAGGCGACCGACCCCCTGGCGCGCGACGTCGTCGTCGCCGAGGTAGCCGTCGTCGCCGCGAATCGCCTGGTCCCCGCCCGAGCAGAACGCGTCGGGCCCCGCCCCGGTGAGGACGATCGCGCCCACCGTCGTGTCGTCGCGCGCGCGCTCGAACGCGTGGGCGAGCTCGAAGAGCGTCTGGGGTCGGAACGCGTTGCGACGTTCGGGTCGGTTGATCGTGAGGCGGGCGATTCCCTCGGCGCTCTCGTAGATCACGTCGCGGTAGTCGCCCTCACGCCGCCACTCGGGAAGGGGCACGTGACGGAACGCCTCCACGGGGTCAATGGGCGCTCCGCTGATGACGGTGTCGGACACGGCGACCACGCTACCGTCGCCGCACGCGAGCGACCGCCGCGCCCACACGGACGCCTATCCTCGCGGCGTGGCTCGCCTCGTCGCGCTCGACCTGCCCCTCGGACCCCAACTCGAAGCCGCCCTGCGCGACGCCGTGGCGTCGGCCACGGCGTTCTGCGTGGTCGATCCGCGACTATCGCCTCGCGGGCGCGAGCGCCAACTCGCGCGATTCGGCGCGACCCACGTCCGCGACGCCGACGGAGTCTCGGCGCGGTCGGGGGGAGTTGGGGTCGACGCCGCGGTCGGCCTGGTCGCGCTCACGTCCGGGTCCAGTGGCGAGCCCAAGGCCGTGGAGCTCTCCTGGGACGCGCTCGCCGCGAGCGCGCGTCTCACGAGCGCCGCGCTCGCGCGGACCGACCCGACGAGCTGGTTTCCGTGCCTGCCCGCGACCCACGTGGGAGGGGCCGCGGTGATCCTGCGAGCGATCTTCGCCGACGCCCGCCTCGTGTGGGGCGACGTGGCGGACCCCGCCTCTGGACCCGCGGCCGGCGCGACCCACGTCGCCGTCGTCGCCACCCAGCTCGCACGCGCCGACCTGTCGGGCTACCGTGTGGTCCTGCTCGGTGGGGGTCGCCCCCCGGCGACGCGGGCGGCCAACGTCGTCGCCACGTGGGGGCTCACCGAGACCGGCTCCGGGATTGTCTACGACGGCGTCGCGCTGCCCGAGGTCGACGTCGCCGCCGTCGGCGGCGAGCTCGTCGTGCGCTCGCCCACGCTCTGTCGGGGCTACCGCGACGCCCCCCTCGCGCGCGCGACGGGACCCGACGGGCGCGACGACTGGTTCCCCACCGGCGACGGCGGCGAGGTCGTGGATGGGCGCGTGCGGGTCTTTGGTCGCCTCGGCTTCGTCATCACCACCGGCGGTGAGAAGGTGTGGCCCGAGGACCTCGAGTCGGTGCTGGCCCGCGTGCGCGGCGTGCGCGACGTCGCGGTGACCGGGGTCCCCGACGCCGAGTGGGGTGAGCGGGTGGTCGCCCTCATCGTCGACGACGGTGGGACCAGCGACGACGACCTTCGCCACGCCGCCGACGAGTCGCTCGGCCCGTGGGCCAAGCCCAAGGAGATTCGCCGCGTCGCCGCGCTGCCGCGCACCGGCCAAGGCAAACTCCGCCGGGGCGACCTCTCAGAGCTCTACTGAGGAATTTACGTCGCGCTGGAGCGTCGCGCGATTGAGTCGACGATGACCGCGGCGAGCAGCACCAACGCGGTCACCATTTCGAGGCCCGACGCCGAGATGTTGATGAGCGCCATGCCGTTGTCGATTGTCGCGATGACCAGACCGCCGATCAGCGCGTGGATCATCTTGCCGCGCCCGCCGAAGAGGCTGGTGCCGCCGATGACCGCGGCAGCGACCGCGTAGAGCACGTACTGGCCGCCCTCGATACCGGTCGAAATGCCGCCGAGGTGCGACACGTAGATGAGCCCGGCCATCCCCGCGGTCGCGCCCGAGAACATGAAGGCCATGATGCGGTAGCGGTTGACGTTGATACCCGCGCGTCGCGCGGCCTCGACGTTGCCGCCAATCGCGTAGATGTAGCGCCCGACGCGAGTCTTGGTCAAGATAAACGTGCCGATGGCCAACACCGCCAGCTCGATCGGGATCGCGTAGGGCATGCCGTTAAGGACGGTGAAGGTCGAGCGGCTGGTGTTGAAGTAGAGGATCAGGGTGATACCCGCGGCAATGAGGCCGCCGACCTTGAGGAACGTCACCCACACCGGCTTTCCGTCGAGCCCGGCCGAGCGACGGCGCTGCTCGCCGCGCACGATCATGAGGCTCAGCACGCCGACCGCGGCGAGGAGAACGATCCACGTCACGAACGGGGTCAAATTCGCGTTGACCAGGTCCTGGAGGACCTTCTCCTGGACCGGCAGCGCGCCGCCCGTGTTGCCCTGGCTGTCGATGAGGTAGAGCAGCACGCCTGCGAGTCCAATCTGGCCCGCGAGGGTGATGATGAACGACGGCAGCCGAAAGTAGACGCAGATGACTCCCCACACGCCGCTGATCGCCGCGCACAGCAACAGACTCACGGGCAGGGCGATCCACCAGGACCAGTGGTTCTGCGTGTTGGTCAAGATCACGGCGACGCACCCGCCGATGCCCGCGGTGTAACCAAGCGAGAGGTCGATGTCGCCCATGAGAAGGAGCCAGATCTCGGCCATGCCGAGGAGGATGTAGATCGAGCCCTGGATGAAGAGGTTGGTGATGTTGCCCGCCGACAGGAACACTGGTGAGCGGATCGTGAAGTAGACGACGAGCGCGATGAGGCCGATGATGATCGGTCCCAACGCGCTCTCGCCCTGCCAGAGGCGCTTGATCTGAACACGCACGCTCGACCCGCTGGGCGCGGCGTGCTCGAGCAGGGTGGATTCGTCGAGTGGGGGGGTCGACACGCGGCCTCTCGTCTAGTTGGCGCTGGTCGCGCTCACCGCGCGGCTCGAGTCGCCGGTGGTAATGAGCTCGACGGCCTTTACGGTGTCGTAGTCGGAGATGGGGCCCTGGCTGACGAGGTGGCCCAGGTGCATCACGGCGATTCGGTCGGCGACCGAGAACACGTCGTTGAGGTTGTGGCTGATGAGGATGACCGTGATCCCGCGGTCGGCGAGGGTACGCACGAGCGAGAGCACCTGCGCGGTCTGAGAGACCCCCAGCGCCGCGGTGGGCTCGTCCATGATCACCAGCTGAGAGTCGCGCATCACCGCGCGCGCGACGGCGATCGCCTGGCGCTGGCCGCCCGAGAGTGAGCCGACGAACTGGCGCACCGACCGGACGGTCGAGACCGCGAGGTCCTTCAGCAACTCCTTCGTCGCGAGTTCCATGCTGATCTCGTCGAGCACCCCGAAGCGCGTGTCCTCGCGCCCCAGGTACATGTTCTGGACGATGTCGAGGTTGTCACACAGCGCGAGATCCTGATAGACGGTCGCGATGCCCAACGCGTTCGCCTCGCGCGGCGAGTGGGCGTGGACCTCCTTGCCCTTCCAAAAGATCTGACCCGCGGTCGGCGCGTAGATGCCCGAGATCGTCTTGATGAGCACCGACTTGCCCGCGCCGTTGTCGCCGATGAGCGCGGTGACCTGGCCCGCGGGCACCTCCAGGTCCACGCGCTTGAGCGCGTCGACCGGGCCGAAGCTCTTGGCGATCCCGCGCAGGCTGAGCAGAATGTCGCCGTGCGTGACAGCCCCCGAGCCCTCGTCCCGACTACGCCCATCAAGGGGCGCGCCGGTCGAAGGCTCGGGGGCCGAAGTCACGCTCTAGTTACAGCTGTTGACTAGTGAATGCCGAAGGTCGTGCAGTCCGCGGCGTACGTCGGGATCGACGGGTCACCGGGGACGGTCGGAGCCGTGTTGGTGCACAGCTGCGACGGAACGATGACCTTGTCCTTCACCACCGTGGCCTCAACCTTGTCGGCCGTGACCCAGGTCGCCGTCAGCAACACCGACGGGACACCGTGGCCCTCAAGCGTGTCGGGCGTCGAGCCGTTCACGAGACCCGTGGGCGGCTTCACGCCCGCGCGCAGGTAGACCGCGAGCGCCGCGGCGGCCTGAGCCTCGAGCCAGATCGGCTTGTAGACCGTGCCGCACTGGTAGCCCGAGATCACGTTCTCGAAGCCGATCAGCGAGGCGTCCTGACCCGTGAACGGGATCGTCTTTGGCTTGAGGCCCTTGCTCTGGAGGTAGGCGATGATGCCCGACGCGTTGTTGTCGTTAGGCGTCAACACTGCGTTGATCGACGGGTGCGCCGTGTAGGCACCCTGGAAGTCGGTCAGCGCCGTCGGCCCGTCCCACGTGCCAGCGGACTCCAGCACCGACTGCTTCGACCCCGAAAGGGTCGTCGCGCTGGTGTTGAATCCCGCCGCCGACAGGACCTTGTTGTAGCCCTGAGCGAACAGCGTGGCGTTGTTGTCCGTGGGTGACCCGTACGAGATGTAGAGCACCTGGGGCGACGGAACGTTCCAATCGGTGAGGCACGAGACCTCGCCGGAGCCAATCAAACCGCCGACCTTGACGTTGTCGAAGCTCACGTAGTACGTGCGCTGACCACCGAGGGTCAGGCGGTCGTAGTCAATAACCTTGACCCCGCGGCCCTTCGCGTACGCCTCAATGCTCGCACCGGTGACCGAGTCCAACGGGTCGACCAAGAGCACCTTGGCGCCCTTGGCGATGTCGGCCTGAGCCATCGCGAACTGCGTCGCGTCGCTGCCCTGCGCGTTCTGGACGATGTACTGCTTCTTCGTCAGCCCCGCGGCCTTGAACGCCTTGATGAGATACGGAGCGTCAAACTCGGTGTAGCGAGCCGACGACTTCGTGTCAGGAAGGATCGCGGCAATGCTGCCGTGGCCCTTCTTCACGACGCTCTTGAGGTACTTCATGGTCGAGAAGCTCGTGTTAAACGTGCTGTCCGAGACCTTAGGAGTACTCGCGGAGCTCACGAGTGGCAGCAGGGCGACGGTAAGACCGCCGACCATGGCCACGGACGCGAGCGCCCTTGCTTTTCCAAACTTCATATTCCCCAACCCTTCTGAGATGCCCCTTGGCAGCCCGTGTTTCTGATGCGTGAACACGCCGTGAACGGCCCGTTCAAGGAGTGAAGTTAGCATGGCCGGTCCGCACTGATGGGCCGGGCTTTGATCTAGATTGGCTATGAGAGCGACGCTCGCCACGATCGCTATTGACGGGCGCGGGCCAGTAGCCAGACGACCGCTACCCCACGGCGAGCACCCGCTCCATGGTCTCCATGATCTGCACCGTCTCGTCGAGGGGCATTAAATGACTTTCGACCTCTCCCGCGGCGAGGCAACGCGCGACCTCAGAGGCCTCGTAGTGG
>JBOGFU010000330.1:0-2229 GCA_050743545.1 Acidimicrobiales bacterium
CGAGCATGCGCCTGGGCCCGGCGACGATGACCTTTCGCTACGCCAACTCCTTCGAGACCGCCAACAACCTCGAGGCCTACGAGCGGCTCATCCTCGAAGCCATGATGGGCAACCAGGCGCTCTTCACGAGGTCCGACGGCATCGAACGCCAGTGGGAGGTGGGCGCGCCGGTGCTCGATAGTCCCCCGCCGCTCGAGACGTACGCCAAGGGCTCGTGGGGACCAGCGTCGATCGAGCGGATCGTCGCGCCGAATCGCTGGTCGCTGCCGCGGTGAGCCGCCCGGCGATCCGCCTGGTCCTCTCCGACGTCGACGGCACGCTCATCACGTCGGACCAGCGCTTGACGTCGCGCACCGTCGCCGCCGTGTCGCGCCTCAGAGAGAGCGGCGTGCTCTTCGCGATCACCAGCGGGCGCCCGCCACGCGGGCTCGTCGAGTTCGTTGAGCCGCTTCACCTCACGACGCCCATCTCCGCGTTCAACGGTGGGGTCATCGTCGACGAGGCGCTGTCGGTGCTCGAGGAGCGACCCCTGCCCGCCGAACTGGTCCGCCCGACGATCGAGGTCCTCGACGACCACGCGATGACGGTGTGGCTCTACCAGGGTGCCCAGTGGTACGTGCGCGACGCAACGAGCCCCCACGTCGAGCGCGAGGTGCGCGCGGTTCGCTTCGAGCCCACCGCGGTCGAGACCTTCGACGGTTTGGACGGCGACGTGGCCAAGGTCGTCGGCGTGAGCGACGACCCCGGCGCGGTCGCCGCCGCGCACTCCGCGCTCCGTGACGACCTCGGCCACCACGTGGCCGCGACCAGCTCGCAGAGCTACTACCTCGACGTCACCCACCCGCAGGCCAACAAGGGCGCGGTCGCCGACATGCTGTCGCGGCGCCTGGGCGTCCCCGCGAGCCAGATCGCCGCCATCGGCGACGGCCCCAACGACATCCTCATGTTCGCCCACGCCGGCCTCAGCGTCGCGATGGGCAACGCCGCCACCAACGTCCAGGGAGCAGCCGGCCACGTCACCGCGTCCAACGACCACGACGGCTTCGCCCTGGCGGTCGAGCGCCTGGTGCTGGGGTGAGCGTGGCGTCGCCATACCCCCTCGTGGGAGGGGACCGACTCGTTCGCCCGGGTCGCGACATTCAGCGCGCCGAGCTCGCCGTCGACCTCGGCCACGACGAGCGGCACCGGGTTCGCGGTCGCGCAGAGCACCGAGCAGACCTCGGCGGGCTCAACTCAGGGAGTGATCGATCTTGATCACGTCGAGGTGGGTCCAGCTCTCGAGCGCCTCGACCCCCGGCATCGAGCGAATCGCGTCGAGCTCGGACACCAGGTCGGGCTGCGCCTTGACCAACAGCGTGCCGATGGCGTCCCAGCGCCCCAGGGTCAGGCTCAGGTAGCTCACGGAGTCCATGGCGTCGATCGCCGCGGTGGTGTCGCGCTCGCCGTCGCCTCGCAGGCGCAGCCCGAAGCCACACATGTGCTGGAGTCCCACCTTGGCGGGTGAGACCAAGGCGCTGATCCTCACCACGCCCTGATCCATCAAGTGGTGGACCCGGCCGCGGATCGCCGACGCCGAGAAGTTGGTGGTGCGCGCGATCTCGGCGTAGCTGGCTCGTCCATCGACCTTGAGCACGTCGAGGATCTCGCGGTCGACGCTGTCGATCTCGGTCGCCGTGATCGTGGTCGGTGGGGCGAACACGTCCTTCACCCGCTCGGTGTAGAGCGCGGACTCGACGTGGACGACGTCGTCGAGCGCGGAGATCTCGTTGATGACCTCGCGCAGCGCGGCGGTGCTCGACGCGCGGGCCTCTGCGACGAGCGCCGACCGGCCGGTGACCACCGACACGAGGGGCACCGTGTCCATGAGGGCGATGACCCGGCCCACCGTCGACGCGGAGCCCTCCACGGTGATCGAGAGGTGGGCGAAGGCGCGCAGCTCCTGGGTGCTCGGGTGCACGATGCCCACAATCCGCAACGTCCCGCTGTCGATGAGCTTGGCGACGCGCGCACGCACCGCCACGCGAGACAGGCCGACCGCCCGGGCGAGCTCCTCCATCGAGGCCCTCCCGTCGCGCTGGAGCTCCTCGTAGAGGCGGGTGTCGACGTAGTCGAGGTTCACGACAGTCCCAAAATGGTTGAACCGTCGGTCGGGCCAGCGCGGCGCTCGCCGCCGGCATTCACAGCCCCGGCGCTCAGGTCCGATTCGTCGGGCGCGGCGAACATTTCGAC
>JBOGFU010000331.1:0-4476 GCA_050743545.1 Acidimicrobiales bacterium
GCCCGATGCCGCAGACGCGTGAGCACGTGCTGCTCGCCCGTCAGGTCGGTGTCCCGTACATCGTCGTGGCGCTCAACAAGGCCGACATGGTCGACGACGAGGAGATCCTCGAGCTCGTCGAGCTGGAGGTCCGTGAGCTGCTGTCGGAGTACGAGTTCCCGGGCGACGACGTCCCCGTGGTCCGCGTCTCCGCGCTCAAGGCGCTCGAGGGCGACGCCGCGTGGGCCGACAAGGTCATCGAGCTCATGGACGCGGTCGACAGCTACATCCCCGAGCCCGTTCGCTCGACCGAGAAGCCCTTCCTCATGTCGATCGAGGACGTCATGTCCATCACCGGGCGCGGCACCGTGGTGACCGGCAAGGTCGAGCAGGGCGTCGTCAAGGTCGGCGACGAGGTCGAGATCGTCGGTCTGCGCGACACCCAGAAGACCGTGGTCACCGGGATCGAGATGTTCCGCAAGCTCCTCGACCAGGGCCAGGCCGGCGACAACCTCGGCGCGCTCCTGCGCGGCACGAAGAAGGAGGAGGTCGAGCGCGGTCAGGTGCTGTGCAAGCCCGGCTCGATCACCCCGCATACCCAGTTCGAGGCGTCGGTCTACGTGCTGACCAAGGAGGAGGGTGGCCGTCACAAGCCGTTCTTCGCGAACTACCGCCCGCAGTTCTACTTCCGCACCACCGACGTCACCGGGACCATCGAACTGGCCAGCGGCACCGAGATGGTCATGCCCGGCGACAACACCGAGATGACCGTGTCGCTCGGCAAGCCGATCGCGATGGAGGAGGGTCTGACCTTCTCGATTCGCGAGGGCGGGCGCACCGTGGGCTCGGGTCGCGTCACGAAGATCCTCAAGTAGGTGTGATCGTGGCCGACAACCGACAGATGATCCGTATTCGGCTGAAGGCCTTCGACCACGGCGTCCTCGACCAGTCCACCGCGAAGATCGTCCAGACGGTCGAGCGGACCAACGCGCGGGTCCAGGGGCCGGTGCCCCTGCCCACCGAGACCCACCGCTACACGGTGGTGCGGGGCCCCCACAAGCACAAGGACAGCCGCGAGCACTTCGAGATGCGCATCCACAAGCGCCTGCTCGACATCGTGGACCACACCGCCAAGACGGTCGACTCGCTCCAGCGGCTCGACCTGCCCGCGGGGGTCGACATCGAGATCAAGATCCGTCAGGGCTAGGCGGCTTGGCGCGGCCGGTGGCCGCGGGTGTAGTATAAAAAGCCCCCGATTTTGGGGGCGGCCGCAGACGCGGCGACAAGCGATGTGTTCGGGCGCCCACGGGTACCCCGGACCAAACCAGTCGAGCGCTCCGTTCGGGTCCCAGGACTCGGCGGAGCGTCTGTGTGTCGGCAGAACCGGCGCACGAAGAGAGAGGCATTACGTGGCGAGCAAGGCCATCGTCGGCGAGAAGGTCGGCATGACCCAGGTCTGGGACGACCGGCACCGGGCGATCCCGGTCACGGTCGTGCGCGTCAGCCCGGCCCGCGTCGTCCAGGTGAAGACCCCCGACAAGGAGGGCTACTCCGCGCTCCAGGTCACGTGGGGCACCCGGCGCGTCTCGACCCTCACGCGACCCGAGCGCGGCCACTTCGACGCCGCGGGCGTCGAGCCGGGCAAGAAGCTCGTCGAGCTGCGGCTCGACGACGTCTCGGGCTACGAGGTCGGCCAGGAGATCGCGGTCGACACCCTCGTCGCGGGCGAGCGCATCGACGCCACCGCGATCTCCAAGGGCAAGGGCTTCGCCGGCGCGATGAAGCGCCACAACTTCTCGGGCCAGGGCGCCGCCCACGGCAACCACAAGCACCACCGCGCGCCGGGCTCGATCGGCGCGTGCGCGACCCCCGGGCGCGTGTTCAAGGGGACCAAAATGGCCGGCCGGATGGGTGGGGGACAGGTCACGACGACCAACCTCGAGGTCGTGTCGGTCGACGTCGAGCGCCAGCTGGTGCTCGTCAAGGGCGCGGTCCCCGGTCCGCGCGGCGGCGTCGTGGTGCTGCGCACGTCGGTGAAGAACCCCATGGCCGCGGGCGGTGCGCGATGAGCCCCACGACCCTGCGCGGGCCGATCGCCAAGGAGCGCCCCGCGCCCGTCGAGCGCTCGGTGACGCGACGAAACCTCGCGGGCGAGTCGCTCGGCGAGGTCGCGCTGGAGCCGACGGTCTTTGGCATCGAGCCCCACGTCGCGGTGATGCACCAAGTCATCACCGCCCAGCTGGCCGCCAAGCGCTCGGGCACCCAGTCGACCAAGACGCGCTCCGAGGTGCGTGGCGGCGGTCGCAAGCCCTACCGCCAGAAGGGCACCGGAAACGCGCGCCAGGGCACGATCCGCGCGCCCCAGTACCCGGGCGGTGGCATCGCGCTCGGGCCCAAGCCGCGCTCCTACGAGCAGCGCACCCCCAAGAAGATGATCCGCCTCGCCCTTCACTCCGCGCTGTCGGACCGCGCGAGCGAGGGCCGCGTCGCGCTCGTCGACTCCTTCGGCGCGTGGACCGAGCCCAAGACGCGCACCGCGCTGGAGGCGCTCATCGCGCTCGAGCTCGAGGGCAAGGTCCTCGTGGTCCTCACCCCCGACGACGACGTCGCCACGCGGTCGTTCCGCAACCTGGTCGGCGTGCGCACGCTGTCGATGGTCGAGCTCAACGCCTACGACGTCCTCGACTCTGACTGGGTGCTCTTCACCGACGCCACCCTGCCCACAGCCAAGGAGAGCGACTGATGCGCGATGCCATGAGCGTTCTGATCCGCCCGGTGATCTCCGAGAAGTCGTACGCCCTGATGGAGAACCACACCTACGTCTTCATCGTCGACCCGCGCGCGACCAAGGTCGACGTGCGCAACGCCGTCGAGCAGGCCTTCTCCGTCAAGGTCGTCTCGGTCAACACCATGAACCGCAAGGGCAAGACCCACCGCAATCGCCGCACCGGCGTCACGGGCCAGCGCCCGGGCACCAAGCGCGCCGTCGTCACGCTCCGGCGCGGCGACTCGATCAACCTCTTCGAGAATTAAGGACAGGAATGGCCCTGCGTCCCCGCAAACCGACCAGCCCCGGCCGCCGGTTCCAGACCGTCTCGGACTTCTCCGAGCTGACCCGCTCGACCCCCGAGAAGTCGCTGCTGGAGCCGCACCCCAAGAGCGGCGGCCGCAACAACTACGGGCGCAAGACCTCGCGCCACCGCGGCGGCGGCCACAAGCGCCGCTACCGCATCGTCGACTTCAAGCGCGCCAAGGACGGCGTGCCGGCCAAGGTCGCCTCGATCGAGTACGACCCCAACCGCAGCTGCCGCGTCGCGCTGCTGCACTACCTCGACGGCGAGAAGAGCTACATCCTCGCACCGGCTGGGATCAAGGTCGGCGACATGGTGGAGTCCGGCGCCAAGGCCGACATTCGCACGGGCAACGCGCTGCCGATGCGCTTCATCCCGACCGGCTCGACCGTGCACAACGTCGAGCTTCGCCCGGGCGGCGGCGGCAAGATGGCCCGCAGCGCGGGGATGAGCGTCCAGCTCGTCGCCAAGGACGGCGGCTTCGCGACGCTGCGACTGCCCAGCACCGAGATGCGCCGGGTGCCGATCGACTGCCGCGCGACGCTCGGCGTCGTGGGGCTCGCCGAGCACGAGCTCACCAAAATCGGCAAGGCCGGCCGCAACCGCTGGAAGGGTGTGCGCCCCCAGACGCGTGGCGTGGCGATGAACCCGGTCGACCACCCGTTGGGCGGCGGCGAGGGCAAGTCCTCGGGCGGACGCCACCCGGTGTCGCCGTGGGGCCAGCCCGAGGGCCGCACGCGCCTGCCCAAGGCGTCCGACTCACTGATCATTCGACGGCGCCGCGGGCGCGGGTCGCGGAGGTAGTAGATGTCACGCAGTCTGAAGAAGGGCCCGTTCATCGACCACCACCTCTTGAAGAAGGTGGACGCGATGAACGCCGCGAACGAGAAGAAGGTCATCAAGACCTGGAGCCGTCGCTCGACGATCATCCCCGACATGGTCGGACACACCTTCGCCGTCCACGACGGACGGCGCCACGTGCCCGTCTACGTCAACGAGTCGATGGTCGGCCACAAGCTGGGCGAGTTCGCTCCCACGCGGACCTTCAAGTTCCACGCGGGCCAAGAGAAGACGGGGCGGCGCTAATGCCCGGTCCCAAGACCAACGAGCGTGAGGGCACCCGCGCCCACCTGCGCGGATACCACATGTCCGCGTCCAAGGCTCGAGTGGTGCTCAACCTCATCCGCGGACAGGACGTCGCGCTGGCCCAGGAGATCCTGGCCGGGACCACGCGCGAGGCCGCGGGCGTGATCGCCAAGGTCCTCGCGTCGGCGGTCGCCAACGCGGTCAACAACGACGGCCAGAGCGCCGACGAGCTCTACGTCGCCGCGGCCTACGCCGACGAGGGCATCACGATGAAGCGATTCAGCCCGCGGGCCCGCGGTCGCGCCGGTCGCATCGCCAAGCGCGCGTGCCACATCACGGT
>JBOGFU010000332.1:0-2770 GCA_050743545.1 Acidimicrobiales bacterium
GCGGGGAACTGCGGGCTCGTCGGCACGTACACCGACTCTCTGCGCGACGTGCAGGGGTTTACCGCGACCGAGGTTGCGGGTGTGTGGGGAGGCGCGGAGCCCATCCCCGGGCTGGGCGACCTGGCCCTCAACGGGGTCGGTGACACGATGGTCATCTCGTGCTCGGGTACGGGCGACTGCAGCGCTGGGGGCACCTACATCGATGGCTCGGGAACGTCGCACGCGTTTGCCGTCAATGAGCACGCCGGCGCGTGGGGCACGGCCCAGACCCTGCCCCTCGGCGCGTCGCTTCCCGTGCTCGCGCCCTCGACGTTCGCCAACCTGACCTGCACCGCGCCCGGGCAGTGCGTCGCGGTGGGGGGCTACGCCACGAGCACCGCCGCGCAGTCCTTCGTAGCAACCGAGACGGGCGGCGTGTGGGCCGGGGCGATCGACGTCCCCGGGACCCAGGCGCTCAACGCGGGCGGCGAGAGCCTCGGCACGTCGCTCGCCTGCGTCAGCGCGAGCGCGTGCACGATGTCGGGCATCTACACCGACGCCTCGGGCCAACTTCAGGTCTACGTGGACAACTCGTCGGGCGGCGTGTGGGGGACCGCGACCGCGGTCTCGGGCCTGGTGGGCCTCAACAGCGGTGGCGCGGCGCTCGCCTCGGACACCGCGTGCAGCTCGCTGGGCAACTGCGCCATCGGCGGCACCTACACGATCTCCGGTGGCGCCCTCGAGGCCTTCGTTGCCGACGAGGACCACGGGGTGTGGGGGTCGGCCGAGGAGCTCCCGGGCAGCGGGGCGCTCAACGTTGGGGGCGCGGCGGCGGTCGCGTCGTTGGCCTGTCCGAGCGACGGGGTGTGCGAGGCGGTCGGGGTGTACGCCGACTCACCCGCGACGGCCGAGGCGTTCGTGGCCCAGCGCACCGGGGGCCAGTGGCAGTCGGCGATCCAGTTCCCCGGGATCGCCGAACTCAACGCGGGTGAATCGGCGGCCGCGCAGTCCGTGTCGTGCGTGGCGCCGGGTGACTGTCGCGCGGTAGGGGGCTACACCGACGTCGCCAAGGCGGGCCAGTCCTTCGACGCCTCCGAGGTCGGCGGGATCTGGCAGAACGTCGAGGAGACGCCGGGGTCGGCCGCGCTCAACACCGAGGGGTCGAGCCAGCTCGAGTGGCTGTCGTGCACGCCCGACGGTGGGTGCGCCGCCGCGGGGGTGTACAAGGACGCGAGCGGGTTCACCCAGGTCATGACCTTCAACACCGCGGCGATGGTGAGCGCGCCGCCGCCCACCGCGCCGGGCGCGCCCAAGATTCGCGCGGTCTCCCGGTCCAAGGGCGACCTGACCGTGAGCGTGGTGGTCAAGCCGACGACCGGTGGCGCGGCCGTCACCGCCTACCAGTACTCGCTCAACGGGGGCGCCTGGCGGCGCGCGTCGGGTGGCGCGACCAGCTTCACGCTCAAGCACCTCAAGTCCGGGCGACGCGACAAGGTGCGGGTACGCGCGGTGGACTCCGTGGGCACCGGCGCGGCGTCGGCCGCGGTCTCGGTCAAGGTGCGCTGAGCCGCTAGGTGGCTCGCAGTTCGGCGTAGCCCGGCTTGATCACCCCATTGATGAGGTCGAGGCGTCGGTCGAAGGGGTAGAAGGCGCTCTTCATCGCGTTGAGGGTCAGCCACTCCATGTCGTCGAGCCCCCAGTCGAAGGCGTCGAGGCACGCGGCGAACTCCGACGAGAGGCTCACGTGGCTCATGAGGCGGTTGTCGGTGTTGAGGGTCACGCGAAAGCGCAACGCCCGCAGCGTCTCGATCGGATGGGTCTCGATGGACTTGGCGGCCCCGGTGTGGACGTTGGACGTGGGGCAGACCTCGAGGGGAATGCGCCGGTCGCGCACGTAGTCGGCGAGGCGTCCCAGGCGGTACTCGTCGCCGAACTTGGTGATGTCGTCGATGATGCGCACGCCGTGGCCGAGGCGCTCGGCGTTGCAGAACTGCACTGCCTCCCAGATCGACGGGAGCCCGAACGCCTCACCGGCGTGGACGGTGAGGTGAAAGTTCTCGCGCTGGACGAGGTGGAACGCGCTCAGGTGCTCGGTCGGCGGGAAGCCGTCCTCGGGCCCCGCGATGTCGAACCCGCAGACGCCTTCGTCGCGAAAGTTGACCGCCAGGCGAGCGATGGCCTCACTGTGGTGGGCCTGGCGCATCGCCGAGAGGATGGTCCGCACCACGATTGGCCGACCCTCGGCGCGCGCGGCGTTCATTCCCGCGACGAAGCCGGCGAGCACCGCTGCGACGACCTCGTTGAGGGTGAGGCCGTTGACGAGGTGGAGCTCGGGGGCGAATCGGACCTCGGCGTAGACGACGCCGTCGCGCGCGAGGTCGATAGCGCACTCCGCGGCCACGCGCACGAGGCTCTCGCGGGTCTGCATGACCGCGGTGGTGTGGGCGAAGCCCTCGAGGTAGCGCACCAGGTCGGCGCCGGGCTCGTCGGACACGAACCAGCGGGCCAGGTCATTGGGGTCGGTCGTGGGCAGCCCCTCGTACCCGATCTCGCGCGCGAGCTCGATCACCGTTGAGGGGCGCAACCCGCCGTCGAGGTGATCGTGGAGCAGGACCTTGGGCGCCCGCAGGATCGTGTCAGCGTCGACCGGGCCGGGCATCGGCCCAGGCTACCAATGAAGATGTTGGGGTCTTCCGGCTCGACATCTCGACGACGGCGTCGATAGGTTGCGGTTGACACACGGGTCGGCGCGTCCCGTCTCGGAGAGGTGGGGCTGATCTGTTCGCGCAGA
>JBOGFU010000333.1:0-1580 GCA_050743545.1 Acidimicrobiales bacterium
TCTGCGCGAACAGATCAGCCCCACCTCTCCGAGACGGGACGCGCCGACCCGTGTGTCAACCGCAACCTATCGACGCCGTCGTCGAGATGTCGAGCCGGAAGACCCCAACATCTTCATTGGTAGCCTGAGGCCGCATGGACCGGCCCCGCCCACCCTTCGCGCGACCGGGACCCGACGACCCCTACCTGCGCGCGATTGGCGAGCGCGTCGTCATCTTCGACGGCGCGACGGGCACCAACCTTCAACTCCAGGAGCTCAGCGCCGACGACTTTGGCGGTGCCGCGCTCGAGGGCTGCAACGAGGTCTTGGTCGAGAGTCACCCCTCGGCGGTCGAGCGCCTCCACCGATCCTTCCTCGACGTCGGGGTCGACGCGATCGAGACCGACACCTTTGGCGGATTCTCCGTGGTCCTGGCCGAGTACGGACTGGCCGCTCGGGCTCGCGAGCTCGCCGAGGGGGCCGCGCGGCTCGCGCGCCGGGTCGCCGACGAGTACGCGAGCCCGGGGTCACCTCGATTCGTCGCGGGCTCGATGGGTCCGGGCACGAAGTTCCCCACCCTCGGCCAGATCACCTACGACGAGTTGAGCGACAGCTACGAGGAGCTCGCCCTCGGCCTCTTGGAGGGCGGCGTCGACCTGCTCCTCGTCGAGACCGTCTACGACCTCTTGTCGGGCAAGGCCGCGATTGCCGCGTGCCACCGCGCGATGGTCCACGCGGGCCGCGTCGTGCCGATCCAGGCGCAGGTGACGATCGAGCTCACCGGGCGCATGCTGCCCGGCACCGAGATCGGCGCCGCGATCACGGCGCTGAGCCCACTCGGGGTCGACGTGCTGGGCCTCAACTGCGCGACCGGGCCGGTCGAGATGTACGAGCCGCTTCGCCAGCTCAGCCAGAGCGCGCCGACGCCGCTTGGCTGCATGCCCAACGCCGGCCTGCCCAGCGTGGTGGACGGCCGGATGCACTACGACCTGACGCCCGACGGGCTCGCCGAGCACCTGTCGCGATTCGTGACCGAGTACGGGGTGCGCGTCGTCGGCGGGTGCTGCGGCACGACACCCGACCACCTCAGCGCGGTCGTCGCCGCGGTGCGCTCGCTGTCGCCCGCCCCACGACACGCGACCCTCGAGCCGGCCGCGGCGTCGATCTACTCGTCGATGCCGTACCGCCAGGACACGTCGGTGCTGCTCGTCGGCGAGCGCACCAACGCCAACGGCTCCAAGAGGTTCCGTGAGTCGATGCTCGCGGGTGACTGGGACGCGTGCGTCGCCATCGGACGCGACCAGGTCAAGGAGGGCGCGCACCTGCTCGACGTCTGCGTGGACTACACGGGCGCCGACGGCGTCGCGGACATGGACCAGCTCGCTCGCCGGCTCGCCACCCAGTCGTCGGTTCCGCTCATGGTCGACACGACCGAGGCCCCAGTGGCGCGCGCCGCTCTCGCGTGGCTCGGGGGCAAGCCCGTGCTCAACTCGGTCAACCTCGAATAGGGCGACGGCCCGGGGACGCGCCTCGACCAGTTCCTCTCCCTCGCCGCCGAGTTCGGCACCGCGGTCGTGGTGACCTGCATCGACGAGGAGGGC
>JBOGFU010000334.1:0-5938 GCA_050743545.1 Acidimicrobiales bacterium
CGTTGACCCCCACGACGAAGCTCGCGTCGGCGTCGCCCGACGGCGCCGAGATGATGACCCGGCTCGCCCCCGCGACGAGGTGGACCGCCGCGGCGTCGCGCGACGTGAAGCGACCGGTGGACTCGATGACGACGTCGACGCCGAGGTCGCGCCAGGGCAGCTTTCCCGGGTCGCGCTCGGCGAGCACCGCGACGCGCTGGTCCCCCACGTTCATCGCGCCGTCGGAAATGGAGACCGGGCGGTTCAACTTGCCGTGGGTCGAGTCGTAGGCAAGGAGGTGGGCGTTGGTCTCGGGTGACGCGAGGTCGTTGATGGCGACGACCTCGATCTCGGGGTGGCCGAGCGCTGCGCGCAGGTAGAGGCGGCCGATGCGGCCGAACCCGTTGATGCCGACGCGAATCGTCATGAGCTGCTCCTTGGGGCCGTCGCCAGCACGGCGACGGCGTCGGCCAATTTTTGCACATCGTGCGCGAGGCCATTTTCGCGTGCGAGGTCAGCGACCACCGTGGGCACCGCGCACGACTGGCCGGCGAAGGGCGAGCGCTCGTCGACGAGCACGACGTCGGGGGTCACCCCGTGGCGCACGAGCGCGGCGACGTGGTCGGCGAGGTCGTAGTCGGCGGTCTCGGGGAGTTGGGGGCGCAGGTTGGCCACGTAGACGCGATGGGCGCGGGTTCCCGCGAGCGCCTGGAGGACCCCGGGGATGACGCACGCGGCGAGCACGCTGGTGAAGAGCGACCCCGGGCCGATGAGGACCAGGTCGGCGCGCTCGATGGCCTCCACCGCGGCGATCGGCGCGGCGGCGTTGACCGGCTCGACCTCGAGGCGCCGGATCGACGACGACTGGGCGACCTGGGTCTGGCCCCGCGTCGGGCCCTCCTCGGTGGAGGCCACGAGCACCACCCCCTCGCAGCTCGCCGGGATGATCTGACCGGTGACGCCCATCACCTGGGCCACCGCGCGCACCGACTCCTCCAGGTCCCCGGTGGCGTCGATGAGGCCGACGAGGAGCAGGTTGCCCACCGCGTGGCCCGCGAGCTCGCCCACGCCGAAGCGGTGCTCGAACGACGCGGTGAGCGGGTTGTCGGGGTCGGCGAGCGCGCCCAGGCACTTGCGCAGGTCGCCCACCGCGGCGACGTCGAGCATCGCGCGCAGGCGCCCGGTCGAGCCCCCGTCGTCGGCGACCGAGACCACCCCGGTGACGTCGCTCGTCAGGCGGCGCAGCGCGCGCAGCGACGCCGCGGTGCCGTGGCCGCCGCCCACGGCGACGGCCCTCATCGGGCGATGTCGCGGTGGAAGACGGCGTGGGTGATGTTGAGGCGCCGTCGCATCTCCTCGGCGATCGCCACGGAGCGGTGGTGCCCGCCCGTGCAGCCGATCGCCACCGACAGGTAGGACTTGCCCTCCGCGGCGAACGCCGGGATCTGCCACTCGAGCATCGCGACCACGTCGTGCAGGAAGCGCTGGGCCGGCTCCTGGCCCAACACGTAGGCCGCGACCTGCTCGTCGAGCCCGGTGAGGGGGCGCAGCTCCTCCACCCAGTGGGGGTTGGGCAGGAAGCGACAGTCGAGGACCAGGTCGACGTCGCGCGGGATCCCGTTGGCGTAGCCAAAGGAGACCAGCGACACCTTCATCTCGCCCGTTCCGCCGTCGGCGCCGAAGGTCTCGGCGATGCGCCCGCGCAGCTGGTTGGTGTTGCGCGGCCCGGTGTCGATGACCAGGTCCGCGGCGTCGCGGATCGTCTGGAGCTGGGCGCGCTCGGTGGCCAGCGAGTCCGACAGCGTCGCCCCCGGGAAGGGGTGGCGACGACGGTTGCCCTCGTAGCGAGCGACCAGCACCTCGTCGGGGGCGTCGAGGAAGAGGATCATCACGCGGTCGTGGAGCGCGGCGAGCTCCTTTTCCACGGCCAGCAGCGCCTCGGTCTGGACGTGGCCGCGCCGACCGACGATGAAGGCGACCCCGGCGACGTCGAGCGAGCCCGCGTAGGCGAGCTCGCTGACGCGCACGATGAGCTCGACGGGCAGGTTGTCGATGACGAACCAGCCGATGTCCTCCAGCGCCGCCGAGACGGTCGAGCGCCCCGCGCCGGACATGCCGGTGACCAGGAGGATCTCACTCATCGGCTCCCCTTTTGGGCCGCGCCGGGCGGGCGTCCATACGCAATCGTAGGACCTCGGCCCTGGGGGCCGCGCACAACCTCGACGCGACGGCGTCGAGCGACCGGTGGCCCGGCCGCGGCGCTCAGCTCATCAGCTCGCTGTCGTCGCCGTCGTCGTCGCCCATGATCTTGGAGTCGGTGGTGTCGTCGTCGCCCATGATCTTGGAGTCGCTACCCTCGCCCGAGCCCATGAGGTCGGCGTCGGACGTGTCGTCGCCACCCATGATCATGGAGTCGTCGTTGCCACTCGTGGCCATGAGGTCGGACTCACCCTGTGAACTGTCGGACATGACTAGCCCCCCTTCGTCGCGTGTCTTTGGCACCCGCGATCGAAGACTAGCCACTGCCTCCCCGCGCCGCGCGGGGACGCGCGGAGCCGCTCCCAGCCCGTCACGCCCGCGTCACTCGTCGGCGCGCCCGGTGGTGAGGCGCGCCGGGGTCGGCGCCCGCAGGTGGTCGTAGAGGCGGGCCGCCACGTCACCGGGCAGCCAGGCCAGCGCGTCGAGCTCGTCGAGGCTCGCCGCGCGCAGCGCGTCGAGCGAGCCGAACGCGCCGAGGAGCCGCTCGCGCCGGGCCGGGCCGAGCCCCTCCACGCCCTCGAGTGACGACGCGACCATCGAGCGTCCGCGCTTGGAGCGATGGAAGGTGATCGCGAAGCGGTGGGCCTCGTCGCGCAGGCGCTGGACGAGGTAGAGGGCTTCGGAGCCGCGGTCGAGGGTGATGGGGGTGGACGACCCCGGCCGGTAGAGGAGCTCGTCGCGCTTGGCCAGCGCGGCGAACTCGACCCCCTCGACCCCGGCCTCCGCCGCGGCGATCTGCGCGGCGTGCAGCTGGGGCAGCCCGCCGTCGACGATGACGAGGTCGGGGCGGCGGAACTTCGTCGTCGCCGAGGGCTCGTCCCAGTGGGCCAGGCGCCGGCGCACGACCTCGGTCATCGCGCCGACGTCGTCGTTGCCCAGGGCCTCGCGAACGTTGAAGTGGCGGTAGTCGCTCTTCTTGGCCAGGCCGTCTTCGAAGACCACCATCGACCCGACGTAGTTGGTCCCCTGGAGGTGGCTCATGTCGAAGCACTCGACCCTAAATGGCGGCTGGGCGAGGCCCAACGCGGTGCCCAGCTCAGAGAGCGCGCGGCTGCGCACGTTGTGGTCGGCGGCGCGACGCAGCGAGTCTCGACCCATGACCGCGACCGCGTCGTTGTCGGCGAGCTCGAGCACGCGACGCCGCCGCCCGCGCCGGGGCACGACGACCTCGACCGGGCGTCCGCGCCGCTCGTGGAGGTAGGCCACGGTGAGGTCGGTCGCGTCGACCCCGGTAACGACGACCGGGGGTACCTCGCCCCCCGCGGGGTAGAGCTCGGGCACGACGAGCTCGAGGATCTCGGAGTGCGCCTCGCCCATCGAGCGGTCGACCAGGTGGACGGTGCGCCCGATGACGCGCCCGTGGCGCACGACGAAGCGCACGACCGCGGCGCGGTTGCCGTCGGTCTCGACCGCGACGACGTCGAGCTCGGAGTGGTCGTCGAGGACGACGCTCTGGTCACTCGCCGCGCGCTCCAGCGCCGCCAGCCCGTCGCGCGCGCGCGCCGCGGCCTCGTAGTGCTGGGCGCTCGCCGCGGACTCCATCTGGTCCTCGAGCAGGCGGCGCAGGGGACGCACGTCGCCTTCGAAGAAGCGCACCCACGAGTCGAGCAGGTCGTGGTACTCCTCGCGACCGACGTGGCCCACGCAGGGCCCCGAGCACTTGTGGATGTCGTAGAGCAGGCAGGGCCGGCCGATGCGCGCCTGGTAGTCGAACTTGTGGCGCGTGCACGTGCGCAGGGGGAAGGCCTGGAGGAGCTCGTCCATCGTCTGGCGCAGCGCGCGCACGTTGACGTAGGGGCCGAAGTAGCGCACGCCGCGCTGGTGGGCGGCGCGCGTGACGACGGGCGCGGGAAAGTCGGCGCGCAGGTCGAGCGCGACGTAGGGGAAGGACTTGTCGTCCTTCAGCATCATGTTGTAGCGGGGCTGGTTCTGCTTGATCAGCTCGTTCTCGAGGATCAGCGCGTCGACCTCGGTGGGGGTCACGATCCACTCGACCGACGCGGCGTCGTCCATCAGCGCGCGGGTCTTGACCGCCTCGGGGTCGATCTTCTGGAAGTAGCTCGACAGGCGCGCGGCGAGCGACAGCGCCTTGCCCACGTAGATGACGGTCCCAGCGCCGTTGCGGAAGAGGTAGCAGCCGGGCTCGCGCGGAATGCCCGGCGGCTTGGCGAGCACTAGGCGACCGCCGCGCGCGCGAGGACCTCGCGCAGCACCACCCCCGTCGCGGTGTCGAGCCGCGCGAGCGCCTCGGGGGTCCCCTCGCCCACCACCTTGCCCCCGCGACGCCCGCCCTCGGGGCCGAGGTCGATCACCCAGTCCGCGGTCTTGACGACGTCAAGGTTGTGCTCGATGACGAGCACGGTATTGCCCTGGTCGACCAGGCGGTGCAGGACCTCGAGCAGGCGGTGCACGTCCTCGAAGTGCAGCCCCGTGGTCGGCTCGTCGAGCACGTAGAAGGTGTGGCCCGTGGGACGGCGCGCGAGCTCGGTCGCGAGCTTGACGCGCTGGGCCTCGCCCCCCGACAGCGTCGGCGCGGGCTGGCCCAGTCGCACGTAGCCCAACCCCACGTCGGCCAGGCTCTGGATGACGCGCAGGATCGCCGGCTGGCGCTCGAAGAAGTGCAGCGCCTCCGCGACCGGCATGTCGAGCACGTCGGCGATGGACTTCTCGCGGTACTTGATATCTAAGGTCTCGCGGTTGTAGCGCGCGCCGTCGCAGACCTCGCAGTTGACGTAGACGTCGGGCAGGAAGTGCATCTCGATCTTGATGGTGCCGTCGCCCGCGCAGGTCTCGCACCGCCCGCCCTTCACGTTGAAGGAGAAGCGCCCGGGCTGATAGCCGCGGACCTTGGACTCGGCGACCTCGGCGAAGAGCTTGCGGATCTTGTCGAAGACCCCGGTGTAGGTCGCGGGGTTGGACCGCGGCGTGCGCCCGATGGGCTGCTGGTCGACCGCGACGACCTTGTCGACGTCGTCGACGCCCAGGATCGCGTCGTGCTCGGCGGCCTGGGTCTTGGCGCCGTTGACCTGGCGCTCGAGCGACGCCAGCAGGATGGCGTTGACCAGGGTCGACTTGCCCGACCCCGAGACCCCGGTGACCGCGACGAACTCGCCGAGGGGCACCGACACGGTGACGTCCTGGAGGTTGTGGGCTCGCGCGCCCACCACGGTGAGGCGCTTGCCGTCGCCCGGTCGGCGCGTCGCGGGCACCGGGATCATCCGGCGCCCCGACAGGTAGGCGCCGGTCAACGACTCGGGGTTGGCGAGGAGCTCGTCGTAGCCGCCGGCGTGGACCACGCGCCCGCCGAACTCGCCCGCGCCCGGGCCGATGTCGACGATGAAGTCGGCCATGCGGATGGTCTCCTCGTCGTGCTCGACGACGATGACCGAGTTGCCCAGGTCGCGCAGGCGCTCCAGGGTCGCGATGAGGCGCTTGTTGTCGCGCTGGTGGAGCCCGATCGAGGGCTCGTCGAGCACGTAGAGCACGCCCACCAGGTAGCTGCCGATCTGGCTGGCCAGGCGGATGCGCTGGGCCTCCCCTCCTGACAGGGTGGCCGCCGAGCGGGCCAAGGTGAGGTAGTCGAGGCCGACGTCGAGCAGGAACTGCATCCGTTCGCGCACTTCGCGGAAGACCCGGTCGGCGATGAGGTGGTCCCGCTCCGACAGTAGTAGTTTATTTATTTATTATGCCGGACTCAAGT
>JBOGFU010000335.1:0-4090 GCA_050743545.1 Acidimicrobiales bacterium
GGGCCCGGGGCTCTACACCGGTCTGCGAGTGGGACTCGCGACCGCGGGCGCGCTGGCGCAGGCCCTCGGGATCGGGCTCGTGGGCGTGACGTCGTGCGAGCTGCTCGCTCACGCCGCGGCCACGCGCGGGGTCGCCGGGTCGGTGCTGGCGGTCGTCGACGCGCGACGCGGCGAGGTCTTCGTCCAGCGCTTCACCCTCGGCGACGGTCGAGCGAGCGCCCTCGACGAGCCCGCGGTCGCCCGTCCCGATGAGGTCGCCCCGACCCTCGACGAGTCGTGGACCATCACCGGCGACGGCGCGCGGCGCTACGGCGACCTGCTGTGTGCGAGGGGCTCCGCGCTGATGAACGACGTCGTGCCCTCACCGGGTGCGGCGCTCGACATCGGTGCGTTGCGCGAGGGCGTTGAACGCGTCGCGCCCCTGTACCTGCGCGACGCCGACGCGGTCGCCAACTTCGCCACTCGCGAGCGCCCGTGAGCCCCTGGTCGATCCGCCCCGCCGAGCGCCGAGACGTGCCCGCGCTCCTCGACATCGAAGCGGCGCAGTTCCCCGAGCCGTGGACTCGCGGGATGCTGCTCGACGAGATCGCCCAGGTCGCCACTCGTCGCTACACCGTGGCGGTCCAGGCCGACGACGTGATTGGCTACCTCGGCGTGATGTTCGTGCTCGACGAGCTGCACGTGACGACGCTGGGGGTGCGCCCGCTCCACGAGGGGCGAGGCGTCGCGACGTCTCTGCTCGACGACGCGTGGGCCGACGCGCTGGCGCGCGGGGTGGCGCGCGCGACCCTGGAGGTCGCGGTGTCGAACGACCGGGCCCAGCGCCTCTACCACCGCTACGGCTTTGCGCCCGTCGGCGTGCGCCGGAGCTACTACGAGCGCACCGGTGAGGACGCGTTGGTGATGTGGGCCGACGTCGCCGCGCGCGACTCCTAGCCTGAGGCCGTGACCGTGATCCTCGGCGTGGAGACGAGCTGCGACGAGACGGCCGCGGCGGTCGTCGACGACGCCTATCGCGTCCACTCCTCGGTGGTCGAGTCCTCGATCGACCAGCACCGCGCCTTCGGTGGGGTCGTGCCCGAGCTCGCGGGTCGCGCCCACCTCGCGACGATCGGCCCGGTCGTCGCGTCCGCGCTCGAGGGCGCGGGGCTCGACGTCAATGCCCCCGCGATCGACGCCATCGCGGTCACCGCGGGCCCGGGGCTGGTGGGCTCGTTGCTCGTCGGCCTCTCCGCGGCCAAGGCCTACGCGCTCGCGTGGGGGGTGCCCTTCGTCGGCGTGAACCACCTCGAGGCCCACCTCGCCGCGCCGCTCTTAGAGGACCCGGACCTCGCCTGGCCGCTGCTCACCCTGTTGGTCTCCGGCGGCCACAGCATGATCGTCCTCCAGCGCGGGCCCGGTGACGTCGACGTGCTCGGCGAGACGATCGACGACGCCGCGGGCGAGGCCTACGACAAGGTCGCGCGCTGGCTGGGGCTGGGCTACCCCGGCGGGCCCGAGATCGACCGCCTGGCCGCCGAGGGTGACGCGACGTCGCTGGCGCTGCCCACCTCGATGACGGGCGAGGGGCTCGACATGTCGTTCTCCGGGCTCAAGAGCGCGGTCGTGCGCGCGACCGAGCGCGACCCGTCGCTGCGCGCCCCCGACGTCGCGGCGGCGTTCCAGGCCGCGGTCGCCGAGCAGCTCCTGCGCAAGCTGCGCGTCGCGCTCGTCGCTCACGACGTCGCGGGGTTGGCGCTCGCCGGCGGCGTCGCGGCCAATCGGACGCTTCGCGCTGGCGTGTCCGAGCTCGCCGCCGAGTACGGCGTCGGGTGCCACCTGCCGGCGCCGGAGATGTGCACCGACAACGCCGCGATGGTCGCCGCGGCCGGTCTGCATCGACTCGCCGCGGGCGCGAGCGGGTTCGACCTCGCGGCGCGACCCTCGTGGGCGCTCGGCGCGCCGTGACGACGGAGCGCGTGCTCGACGTCGAGGGCGCCGACCCCGACCCCGTCGCGCAGTTCGCGCGCTGGTTCGACGACGCCGACGGCGAGATGCCCGACCGCGAGGCGACCGCGCTGGTCACCGCCGACGCCGCCGGGCGACCGAGCGCGCGCATGGTGCTGCTGCGCCATCGCGGCGCGGACGGCTACGGCTGGTACACCAACTACCGGTCGCGCAAGGGCCTCGACCTCGCGGCCAACCCCCGCGCCGCGCTGCTGTGGTACTGCGCGTCCCTCGGCCGCCAGGTCCGCGTCGAGGGCGTGGTGCGTCAGATGGACGACGCGCGCAGCGACGCCTACTTCGCGCGCCGGGACCGCGGCCACCAGGTGAGCGCGTGGGCGAGCGAGCAGAGCTCGCCGGTCGCCTCTCGTGCCGCGCTCGACGCTCGGGTCGTCGAGGCCGCCGGTCGCTTCGCGGGTCGCGACGTCGAGCGCCCACCCCACTGGGGCGGATACCTGCTCACCCCCGACGCGTTCGAGTTCTGGCAGCAACGCGCTGACCGGCTCCACGACCGCGTCGCCTACCGACGCGACGACGCCGGGGCCTGGCGTCGCGTGCGGCTGGCGCCCTAGGCCACGGCCTCGAGCGCGTGGGTGCGCGCGCTCGCGCGCAGCGCGAGGGGACCGAGCACGAGCGAACAGACCGTGGCCAACAGCCCGCCCACCTGAAAGACGGTGCGCGGCGCGATGACGGTGAGCACGAGGCCCCCGAGCGCGGTCGCGGCGATCTCCGAGCTCGTGATGATCCCGCCGACCGCGGCGAAGACCCGCCCGCGCAGCCGCTCCGGGGTGCGCACCGTGAAGAGCGTCATCGCCGACACGTTGGTGAAGCCCACCGCGATGCCGGCCAGCGCGAGCGGCGGGTAGACCAGCCCGACGTGGCTGACGAGTCCCACCACGCCGATGAGCGCGCCGATCGCGACTATTCCCACGACCACCACGCGCGCCAGGCTTGCGAGGTCCTGCTTGAGGCGCTGGGCGAGTATCGAGCCGACCACCAGCCCCGCGCCGAAGGCGGTGCCGACCAACCCGTAGTCGGTCGCCGAGCCGTGAAGGGTCTGGGTGATGAAGAAGACCTCCGCCACGTTGATCATGCCCAGCGAGAGCATGAAGACCGCGACGAGGATCTCGATCGGGCGCAACAGGCCGTCGCCCATGAGGAACTGCACCCCGGCCATCCACCCCTCGTGCGGGGCCTCGATGTCGCCGATCGTCGTCGCCGGGGAGGGAACGCGGTCGCGCTTGAGCGCGGTGGTGGCGACCGCCGACAGCGCGAAGCTCGCGGCGTCGACGATGAGGGGCCAGGTCTGTCCCGTCGAGCCCACCAGTAGTCCGCCGAGCACGGGCCCGATGACCGACGCGAGGCCCTGGGTCGCCTGGATGAGCCCCTGGGCCCGCGCGACCTGGTCCTCGCCGGCGATGGTCGGGATCATCGCGGTGTAGCCCGGCATGGAGAACGCGATCAGGCAGCTGAGCGCGAGCATCAGCAGGAGTGTCGCGACGAGTCCGTGCCAGAGGCCGAGCCCCACGCAGACCGCGGCCTCGGCCAGACCCAGCCACACGAGCAGGCGCTTGGCGGGGAATCGATCGACGACCGTGCCCCCGACCGGGGCGAGAAGCACCAGGGGCAGCGCGCCGGCAATCGAGAGCGCGGCGATCGCCCAGGGGTGGTGCGCCGGCGCGAGGCGCAGGAAGAGCGCGGTCAACGCGGTGAAGTCGCCCAGAAACGAGACCCCGCGCAGGACGGCGAGCAGGGTGAGGTCTCGGCGTCGACCGTCGAGTGGGGTGGGGGTGGGGTCCATGGGCTCCTGGGCGGTTCCCCGAGGCTACCGGCGCGGGGGTTGGCACTCAGGGGCCGTGGCTGCTAAATTGGCAGTCGCAACATTTGAGTGCTAATCGCCCAGGAGGCTCACCATCATGAAGCTCAACCCCCTCGAGGACCGCATCGTGGTCCGTCCCAACACCGCGGAGGCGACCACCGCGTCGGGCCTCGTGATCCCCGACACCGCCAAGGAGAAGCCCGTCGAGGGCGAGGTCGTGGCCGTGGGGCCGGGCCGCTTCGAGGACGGCACACGGGTCCCGCTCGACGTGGCCGTGGGCGACAAGGT
>JBOGFU010000336.1:0-4730 GCA_050743545.1 Acidimicrobiales bacterium
CGCTACACCGCCCCTGGCAGTGGGCGGTCGCCGGGGGCGTCGGGCTCTGGCTCCTCGTCCTTCGCCGGGGCGTGGTCACGGGGCTCGCGCTCGGCGCCGCGGTGGGGCTGGTGGTCGGGCTCGTCACCTAGCCCGAGAGCCCGTAGTGCGCGAGGTAGGGCGTGGCGAGGTCAACCTGCGCGGGCGTCGGGTGCAGCGTGAGAAAGACGCGCCACTCACTCTTCGCGAGCGTGCCCTCGCTCGGGGTCGACGTCGCGACGATCGCGTAGTAGAGGCGCGGCGCGGGGTCGTGGGGGTAGAGCGCGACCGCGCGGGCGAGGTCGTCGACCCCGGCGGTGACTACCGCCGCGTTGCCCGCGGTCGAGCCCGCGGAGAAGTCCAGCCAGCCGGTCTGGGTGAGCGCGACCACGTTGGTGGCGTCGAGGGCCAGCACGCCCTGGTAGGCGGCGAGCGCGGCCGAGACGTTGCCCAGCGCGGTGTCGGATTGGGCCTCGTCGAGGAGCTGGGTGACGCGCTGGGCGTGGCTCAGCGAGATCGACCCGGTGTCCGACGAGCCCGGCTGGCGCAGCGTGAGGGTCGCGACGAGGAGCACCGCGAGCGCGGCGAGGAACGCGAAGAACGCGATGAGCAGGAGCGAGCGGCGGCGCACCCGGCGCTGCGCGGGCGCGGGCTCGACGAGGGCGAAGGCCTCCAACGACGCTCGCGCGCGAGCGAGCGCGCCCGACTCGCGGGCCTCGATCGCGCGCAGCTCGTCGTCGCTGAGCTCGCCCGCGGCGTGTTCGCGCCGCGCGTCGGCGAGCGACGCTTCGCGCAGGGCGATCTCGTCGCGCCAGGCGTTGGGGTCGGGGCTCACCTTCGGCGCGCCAGTCGAGCGAGAACCACCCCGGCGAGCGTGAGCGCGGCGAGCGGCACCGCCCACAGCAGCGCGCCGAGCCCCGAGGTCGAGGGGCTGAGCAGCACCGACGACCCGTACTGGTCCTCGATCGACGTGAGGATCTCGGTGTCGGAGCGACCCACGGCGACCTGGTGGACGATCTGGTGGCGCACCGCGACCGCGGACGACGCGTTGGACTGGGCGACCGACAGGTCCTCGCAGCTCGGGCAGCGCACGAGGGACTCGAGTCGCGCGACCCTCGCCGCGGCCGCGCTGGTGCGCGGCAGGGCGATCACGCAGAGGGCCCCGACGGCCACGAGCGCCGCGAGCCAGAGTCGAAACGAGCCCAGCGCGCGGGTCACGACGCGCGCCTCACCGCGGCGGCGAGCTGGTTGGCGCTCACCGGGCCGAGGAGCTCGGCGCGCACGCGCCCGCTCGCGTCGACGACGAAGGTGGTCGGCGGCGACACCACGCCGAAGCGGTTGGCGATGTGGCCGCCGGGGTCGACGACCGACGCGTAGAGCGAGCCGTAGTGGCGCGCGAACGCGCGCGCGGCGCTGGTCGCGTCGTCGAAGACCACGCCCACCAGTGTCACGCGTTGGGCGCGCTCGCGCCAGGCGAAGGTCGAGAGCTCGGGCGCCTCGGTGACGCACGGGCCGCACCACGACGCCCAGAACGACACCACCACGACGCGACCTCGCTCGGCGGCCAGGCTGAAGTGGCCCCCGCCGAGCTCGGCCCCCGAGAGGCTCGGCGCGGCCCGCCCGAGCAGCGGGCTCGGCGCGCTCGCCGCGTCGCCCACGGGGTGTCGCGTGGCGAGCAAGAGCGACAGGGCGACCACGACGGCCAGCGCGACGAGCGCGCCCGTGCGCACGCTGCGGGTCACGGCGCCTCGTCCGCGTGGCGCCGGCGCGCGAACGCCGCCGCGGCGCCGAGGCCGATCACGAGCCCGCCAATCCACAGCCACGACAGCAGCGGCTCGACGGTGACCCCCAGGGTCACCGACCCCGCGGGCAGCCCCGAGCGCACCTGGGCGCCCGACGTCGACCCGGTGCCGCCGACCGCGTCGAAGGTCACGTAGACGTCGCGCAGCAGGTTCGAGTCGATCGCGGGGGTCCCGACCGTTTGGCCGGCCCGGCCGTTGAAGGTCGTGACCGCGGGGCGCAGCGCGTGGCCGTCGACGGTGACCAGCAGCTGGGTCGCGCTCTCGAGCGAGTCGCGCACCTGACGAAAGCCGTGAAAGCTCACCGCCTGGCCGTCGACCACGGTCCCCTGGCCGGTCGCCAGGGTGACCTCGGTGCGCGCGGCGTAGGCGGTCGCGACCACGACGCCGAGCGCGAGGACGACCACGCCGAGGTGCACGACCATCCCGCCCGTCGAGGGCGCGCGCAGCGCGCCGCGCCAGGAGCCCCGACGACGCGCGGCGACGAGCGACGTGCGCAGCGTGCGCAGCGCCGCGCCCGCGGCCATCGTCGCGAGGAAGACCGCGACCAGGACCGGCCAGCGCCGAACCCCCGCGCCGACCAGGGTGAGAACCGCGCCCAGCGCCACCCACGCCGAGACCCGCAGGCGCGTCCAGAGGACGGCCGCGCTCGCGCTGCGCCACCCGACGAGGGGCGCGAGCGACATGAGGGCGAGCGCGACGATACCCGCGGGCGCGGCGACGGTCGCGAAGTAGGGGGTGCCCACGGTGACCTGGCCCCCGTTGACCGCCTCGTAGAGCAGCGGGAAGACCGTGCCGAGGAGCACGACGACCGCGAAGCCCACGAAGAGGACGTTGTTGGCGACGAAGAGCCCCTCGCGACTGAGCGCGTGGTCGACCCCCACCGCCGAGCGCAGTCGGTCGCCGCGCCAGGCGATGAGCCCCACCCCGGCGGCGACCGTGACGAAGAAGAACCCGATGAGCAGGGGGCCCAGGGTCGACGACGAGAACGCGTGGACGCTCTGGAGGACCCCCGAGCGGGTGAAGAACGTGCCGAGGATCGTGAGCGCGAACGTGAGGATCGCGAGCGAGAGGTTCCAGACCCGAAAGAGCCCGCGCCGGTCCTGGACGATGACCGAATGCACGTAGGCCGTGCCCGTGAGCCACGGCAGCAGCGCGGCGTTCTCCACCGGGTCCCAGCCCCAGAAGCCGCCCCACCCGAGCACCTGGTAGCTCCACCACGCGCCCAACACGATGCCCACCGATAGCGCCCCCCACGCGAGGACCGTCCAACGCCGCAGCTCGAGGGGCCAGCGGTCGTGCACGCGACCGGTCGCCAGCATCGCGATTGCGAAGGCGAAGGGCACGGTGAACCCGACGAAACCGGCGTAGAGCAGCGGCGGGTGGATCGCGACCAGGGGGTTGTCCTGGAGCAGCGCGTTGGGCCCCGCTCCCTGGATGACGCGCGACGCGTTGGCGACGAAGGGGTCGGCCGGGCCGGCCATCAGCGCCGTGAAGAACGCGCCCACGACGAAGAGCACGAGCGTCGCCCACGCGACCACGGCGTCGTCGCGCTGTCGTCGGTAGTACAGGACGACCGCGAGGGTCACCCCGGCAAGGAGCAGCGCCCACAGCAGGAGCGAGCCCTCGAGCGCCGACCACATCCCGGTGATCGAGTAGAGCAGCGGGGTGAACGTCGCGTTGTTCTCCGCGACGTAGGCCAGCGAGAAGTTGTGGGTGACCAGCGCGTACTGCATCACCGCGACCGCGGCGACGATCCCCCCGAGCGCGACGAGCGACCAGGCAAGCGCGTGCCCACGACGCGACCGACGCAGCGCGACGGCCTGGGTGACCGCGCCCGCGACCGCGCCTCCCAGCGCGACGTAGAGCGCGACGCGCCCCATCCAGGTCAGGGTCACCGAGCCGTCCCGTTGGGGGCACGCACCCGCGAGGGGTGCTGGGCGATGTAGCTCGCGGTGTGCTTGACGAGGATCTGGTGTCCCACGAAGAGACGCGACGTCGGCGTGGAGAAGTGGCCGACCACGACGACGGGGATGTTGGCCTGGAAGAGCTGGGGCGGCGTGCCGTGGCTGCTCACGTGGACCACCCGCCCGTCGACGCCGGCGAGCACGAACGCCGCGCCGGTGGCGGTGCGCTCAATGGTGTGGGGCCGGACCACCCCCTCGAGGCGAAAGGTGGTCACGCCCAGCGCCGAGCGATGGCCGAGCGCCTGGTCGACCGTCTCGAAGTAGTTGAGGTTGCGCGCGAGGCCGAGGCCCACCAGGGCCAGCGCGCACGCCGCGAGCACGGCGAGCGCGACGACGACGCGGCGCCGGCGGCGCCTCGGCTTGCCGGGCGCGTCGACCGGCGTGAGCTCCAGGCGCTCGTCAGCGACCGTCACGACGCCTCCGCCACCACAGCGACAGCGCGTAGAGCGCGAGGCCGCCGAACGCGACGCCGTAGCCCGCACCGACGTAGCCCACTAGGAGACGCCCTCACGGCGACGTTCGACGATGGCCGACGCCAGCGACGTAGAGGCCCGGGCGGCGCGCGCCACCTCGAGGCGGTAGCGCGCGCGCACCAGCCAGGCGTAGGCGAGGGAGAACGCGACGAAGCTGAGGAGGAGGGTCCAGGCCTGGATCCCGTGGATCAGCAGCGTGCGGTTGGAGGTGAACACCGTCGCGTTCTGGTGCAGGGTCCTCCACCACAGCACCGAGAAGTGGATGATCGGCACGTTGACGGCCGAGAGCAGCACGTACACCGCGCCGCGCCGCGCGCGCACGTCGTCGTCGTCCACCGCGCGGCGCAAGGCGAGGTAGCCGAGCGCCAACACGCCCAGCACCGCCGTCGAGGTGAGGCGGGCGTCCCACGCCCACCAGACCCCCCAGGTCGGGCGACCCCAAATCGACCCAGTGATCAGCGTCAGCGCGATGA
>JBOGFU010000337.1:0-3801 GCA_050743545.1 Acidimicrobiales bacterium
GAAACCACGCGTGCGCCGCGCGGCCCCTTTTCTTCCTTGCGTTCGCCCTTGGTCCAGCCTACGAGGCCGCTTGGCTCGAGTGGAGCACTACCGACGACGCCGAGGCCTGGGACCTCGCCTCAGCCGACGGGCTGAGCTGATGCGCCGAGGCGAGATCCGCTTGGTCAACCTCGATCCGGTTCGTGGTGCTGAATCCAACAAGGTCCGCCCCGCAATCATCGTGAGCAACGACGGCGCCAACAGCACCGCTGAGCGACTTGGTCGCGGGGTCGTCACGGTCGTTCCGCTCTCCACCAACGTGGAACGCGTCTATCCCTTCCAGGTGCTCGTACCAGCACTCGCGACTGGCCTGGCCCACGACTCGAAAGCGCAAGCGGAGCAAGTGCGCTCGATCTCCGTTGAGCGAGTTGGACGCCATGTCGGGACATTGAACGCGGATGTGCAGTTGAGGCTCGACGAGGCGCTCAGGCTGCACCTCGCACTCTGATGGACGCACGGTCGATCGCGACGAGGTGCCGGGAGCCAGACCCGTCTAGTGGTCCACCAATTGGTGGTGGAGTTCACGTAGTGGGCGCTGGGGGACTCGAACCCTCGGCCTCAGCCGTGTGAAGGCTGCGCTCTAACCAACTGAGCTAAGCGCCCGAAGCGCCAATCCTACTCGCTGGGCTCGCGGCGACGAAGCCCGCGAGAACTATCCTGCGACCGTGTCCAACACCGACGAGGCCGCACCCAAGTCGCGCTTTCGCCGGGAGCGTCGACCCTCCATGGTCTCGCGCGAGGTCGTCATGGGACTCGACAAGATCGAGCGTCGCGTCAGCTTCTTCGCGTCGTTCGTCGCGTTCTCGATGGCCGGGCTCTTCGTGCCGCGCCTGCTCAAAAACACCTGGATCACCGAGACCGTCAAGGCGGTCAAGGCTCACACCTGCGTCGCGCCCTTCAAGTGGAGCAAGTCGGCGGCGGCGTGCGTCCACTTAAAGCTCACCCACCCGTCGTACTGGTTCCCCCAGTTCGGGCTGCTGATCCTGGTGGCGGTCACGATCCTCATCTCCGCCTACTGGAAGAAGCGCGTGGGCGTCGCCTTCACCGGCTTTCTGGTCGGACTGGCCCTCGGCACGGTGGGGCTGCCCTTCCTGCTGCTCGGCGGGTGGCTGCTCATTCGCGCGCTGCGCCTCCAGCGCTACGGCGACGCGACGTTCTTCGGGTCGTCGCGCAAGGCCCGCGAGCGCGCGACCGAGCGCAACAACGAGCGCCGCGCCGCGCGCGGCGAGGCGCCGGTCAAGGTTCGCGAGCCGGCGCGCACGCGCACGCGCACGCGCGACAAGGCCCCCGCGGTCGCCGCGGCCAAGGCCCCGCCGACCACGTCCAAGCGCTACACGCCGAAGAAGCCCGCGCGCAAGCGGTAGTCGTGGCGGGGCTCGGGCTGGACTACCCCACGCAGTGGGGGCGCCGCCCGGCGGCGCGAGCGCTGCGCGACGCGCTGCACGCGCTCGCGCTCGTGCCCTACGTTAAGTACATCTCGTACCTCGACGTGCGCGGCGCCGACCGGATCGCCGGGCGCGGGCCGTTCATCTTCGCGGCCAACCACGCGAGCAACCTCGACACGCCCCTCGTGCTCAGCGCGCTGCCCGCGCCCATCCGGCGGCGCACCGTGGTCGCCGCGGCGATGGACAACTTCTTCATGCGGCCGGTCACCGCGGCGCGAACGGTCATTGTCTTCAACGCCATCCCGATCGACCGTCACAAGGTCAACCGGCGCAGCTCCCAGCTCGCGCTCGACGTGCTCGCCGACGGCTGGAACCTCCTCATCTACCCCGAGGGCGGGCGCACCCCGACCGGCGACCTCTACGAGTTCAAGGGCGGCGCGGCGTATCTGGCCGAGCGAGCCCACGCGCCCGTGGTCCCACTCTACATCCACGGCGCGGGCGAGCTGCAGGGTCCCAAATACGCCAAGGCCCCGCGCTACGTTGCCGCGCCGTCCCAGCGCCGCCACCGCGTCGTGGTGGCGTTCGGCGACGTCTTGACCTGTGGCGAGGGTGAGCCGATCCGCCGCTTCAACACCCGCATCGAAGAGGCCGTCGTCGCGCTCGGGCGCGACGTGAGCGGCGACGCGACCCTGACGATCAACCGGATGGACTGAGGCCGAGCGCGGCCACGCGACTCGCGTGCAGGTCGTCGGCGACGCCCGCCAGCGGCGCGAGGTCGTGTCCGACGACGTCGGCCAACACCGCGTCGGCGAACCAGGGGTTGATCGCCATCACCGGGCCGTGGGCGTAGGTCGCCCACACGCGCGGCGACCGCACGCCGTCACTCACCCCGTCGTTGCCGCGTCCGCGCACGACCTCGCCCAGCGCGCCCACCCCCGGGCCGCGCGTGGTGACCCCACCGTGGTTCTCAAAGCCCACCAGCCACTGGTCGCCCACGCGCGTCGCGAGGTCCCCCACCGAGCGGCGCTCGCCGCGTCGGGTCACGACGTCGACCACGCCGAGCCCGGGGAAGTCGTCGTCGCCCTCGACGCTGAAGGACGTGCCGAGCAGCTGGAGCCCCGCGCACACCGCGACGACGAACGCCCCGTCGGCCACGCGCGACGCGAGCGACCCCGCGCTGAGGAGCTCGCACGCGAGGCGTTGGGGACCGTCCTCACCCCCGCCGAGGAGGTAGAGGTCGGCGCTGGGCACAGCGTCGTCCATCGACACGCTCACCACCTCGACGACGAGGCCCCGGCGTCGCGCGCGCTCGCCCAACACGAGCGCGTTGCCGGCGTCGCCGTAGGTGCCGAGCAGCTCGGGAAAGAGCGACGCGATCCTCACGCCGGCTCGCTCCTCGCCAGCCACTCGGCGAACGCGGTGTAGTTGGCGATCAGCCACGCGGGCTCGCCCCCGGCGAGGGTCGTCGGGTCGTCGACCACGCGGGCGTCGACGCCGGCGTAGTCGAGCCTCGTCGCGAGGTCCAGTCGTCGCTCTCCGAGGCACACGACGCGGCGACCGCGAAGGCGCTCGAAGGGTGCGTCGTAGAGCCACGACGGGTCGTGCCCGTCGGCGACCCGGTCGTTGATCGCGACCCACACCTCACCGGGGGGGACGTCGTCGGCGAGCAGCGCGGCGACCCCCGCCGGGTTCTTGGCGAGCACCACGCGCACGTCGCGGCCCCGCCAGCGACGCCGCGCGAACCGCCCGGCGACGTCGCTCAACGACGCGATGCGCGACACGGAGTCGCTCGGGGCCACGCCGACCTCGGCGAGCGCGGTCACCGCCATCGCGGCGTTGGACCGGTTGAACGACCCGGGCACGGCGAGGTTGAGCGCCACCTCGACCCCGCCGACGTTCAAGGTGTCGCCCAGGGATGTCGTGATGTCCGCCGGTCGTGCGAACCCGCAGCGACAGCGCCACCCCGACGCGTCAAAGACGAGGGGCTCGGTGCACCGCGGGCACGACGCCGCGTCGCCGAGCCAGTAGGTCGGCACGTCGCACCAGCGCACGTGCGGCGAGATCCCGACCGCGTAGACGACGAGCGGGTCGTTGGCGTTGGCGACGACCACGACGTCGCGCGCGACGGTCGACTCCAGGCAGTGGCGCCACCGCTCGGCCATCTGTCGCACCTCGCTCGCCCGGTCGAGCTGGTCGCGCGAGAGGTTGAGGAGCACGACCACTCGAGGCCGCACCCGCGTCATCACCTCGGGGAGCCAGGCCTCGTCGGATTCGAGCGCGACGTGGGTCGCCGGCGACGCGACCAGTGCCGCGACGTGGCCCGCGGGCATGTTGGCGCCCGTCGTGTTGGTGGCGACCGACCCGCCCCAGCCCGCGG
>JBOGFU010000338.1:0-9977 GCA_050743545.1 Acidimicrobiales bacterium
CGCCGGACGGGCGCGAGGGGTCCTCGGTACATTGGAGCCATCCGCTCCGTACCTGAGAGGTGGCACATGTCCCACGACCTACGGGCCGACACGATCACGATCCCGGGCGACGGCGGCGATCCCATCGAGGCCTACTTCGCCCAGCCGACCGACGTCGCGGCCGCCGGCGCGGTGGTGGTCATCCACCACCTGCCCGGCTACGACGCCGGCACCAAGGAGATCGCGCGACGCTTTGCCGACCACGGCTACCTCGCGATCATCCCCAACCTCTACAGCCGCGACGCGCCCGGCGCGAGCCCCGACGACGCGGCCGCGGCGGTGCGGGCCAAGGGCGGCGTGCCCGACGAGCGCCTGGTGGGCGACGTCGGCGCCGCCGCGGCGTTCCTGCGTTCGCAGGCCGCGGCCAACGGCAAGGTCGGCGTGATCGGCTACTGCTCGGGCGGTCGCCAGTCGGTGCTCTCGGCCTGCTCCCTCGACCTCGACGCGTGCGTCGACTGCTACGGCGCGTACGTGGTGGGCACCGCGCCCGAGGCCTTCCCCATTCGCGTCACGTCGCTCGCGCCCCTGCTCGCGAACCTGTCGTGCCCGCTCCTCGGGCTCTTCGGGGGTGACGACCAGTACCCGTCGCCCGAGCAGGTCGAGGAGCTGCGCGGGCTGCTCACCGCCCACGCCAAGGAGTTCGAGTTCCACTCCTACGATGGCGCGGGCCACGCGTTCTTCTCGGTCGACCGACCGGCCTACCGGCCGGAGGCCGCCACCGACGCGTGGGACAAGATCTGGGAGTTCCTCGGCCGCCACCTGAGCGCGTAGGGAGCAAACATGTGCACCTACTCCACCGAGACCCTCACCCTCAACGCGAGCGCGAAGGGCGCGTCAGGCTGGTTCCGGGCCACCGACGCCTCCGTCTACGTCGACCACCCCGTCCACTACCCGGCGGGCCACGCGCTCATGGTTGACGTGCTCGCGCCCGAGCGCGGCGCCCACTATCGCGTCGGGCTCGAGCTCGACCGAGCGTCGGCGCGCTCGCTGGCCGAGGCCATCCTTCGTACGCTCGACGCGACCCCCGAGGGTCTGCTCGACGACTGAGCGCGGCACGAGCCCAACGATCGGCGCCGATACTCTCGATTGATGTCCGACGACGACGCACGCGTGGAGGCGGACCCCCCGGAGCCGCTGTCGCACAATCGGAACTTTCGACTGCTGTGGATCGGCCAGATCCTCTCGGACCTCGGCTCCCAGTTCGGCGCGCTCGCCTACCCGCTGCTCATCCTGGTCCTGACGCACTCGCCGGTCATCGCCGGCGTCGCGGGAACGGTGTCGTCACTCGTCGCGTTCGCCGTGCGCCTGCCCGCGGGCGCGCTCGCCGACCGCGTCGACCGGCGTCGCGTGATGATCGTGACCGACGGCGTACGCACCACGGTGCTCGCGGGGCTGTCGGTCGCGGTGCTCGAGCACGCCATTGTCTGGCCGGTGGTGCTCGCGGTCGCGATCGTCGACCGCGTCGGCGACACCATCTTCACGCCGTCGTCGACCGCGGCGCTGCCCTTCATCGTCCACGACAGCCAGCTCGAGGGCGCGTGGGCGGCGACCGAGGCCCGCCAGTACGGGGCGTCGCTCGCGGGCCCGGCGATCGGCGGGGCTCTCTTCAACCTCGGCCGCGCGGTGCCCTTCATCGGCGACACGATCTCCTACGGGGTCTCGGTCGTCGCGTCGCGCGCGATGCGCGGGACCTTCCGCACGCCCCCGTCGGGTGAGCCGCGCCGGGGTCTGTGGAGCGAGGCGTTCGAGGGCCTGCGCGTCATCTGGCGCGATGCGCTGCTGCGGGCCGTCATCGTCCAGGCGCCGCTTATCAACTTCGCCTTCAACGGCGTCGTCTTCGCGGTCACCCTCTCGCTCCAGCACCACGGCACGTCGCCCGCGATCATCGGCCTGTCCCAGGCGGGCATCGGCCTCGGCGGGCTGTTGGGCGCGGTCGTCGCGCCGAAGATCCAGGGGCGATTCTCGGTCAGGCAACTGGTCCTCATCCTCACCGCGGGGGGCACGGTGTTCTTCCTCCTCGCGGCATTGATCGCGCCCTCGCCGCTCATGGTCATCGCCATCGCGGTCCCCTTCTTCGTGTCGCCGACCACCAACGCCGTGCTCTTTGCCGCGCTGCTGCGCGAGACCCCCGAGCAGCTGCGCGGCCGGGTCAACAACGCGCTGCTCCAGGTCGCGACTGCGCTCGCCGCGCTGTCCCCGCTGGCGGCGGGGCTGCTGGTCGCCCACACCTCGGCGTCGTGGACCTTCGTCGCGTTCGCGGCGACCCTGGCGGTCTCGACTGTGCTCTGCCTGACGCTCAAGGGGCTGCGCGAGGCCGGCTCCGATCGCGGGGGGCCGCGTCGCGCCGGGTCCTAGGCCCGCGATACCCGGGCCGGGCCCGCGAAGGCCCCGGTGCGCTGTAACGCGTGGCGCCGGTGACGATACTGAGTAGTGAGGAGGTCTCGTGAGCGACCGGCAACGCCCCGACAGCGACAAGGTCCACGTAGGGCGACGCCTCTTCCTCGGGCTCGCCGCGCTGGGCGCCGCGGGCGTCGCCTTCGGCGCCGACGCCCAGCGCTTCCTCGGCAAGAAGCTCGGCTCGGGGATCGCGTCGCTGCTCCCCGGCGGCGACCACTTCCGCATCTACTCGGTCACCGGGACCTTCCCCGCGATCAGCGACGACGAGTACCGCCTCAAGATCAGTGGCCTGGTCGACACCCCGGCGACCTTCACGCTGAGCGACCTCAAGTCGATGCCGTCGATCAACATGGTCAAGGCCTTCCAGTGCGTGACCGGGTGGCGGGTCCCCGACGTCCCCTGGCGCGGCGTGCCGCTCAGCCACCTGCTCGACTCCGCGGGGGTCCATCCGAGCGCGGTCGCCCTGGCCTTCGACTCCTACGACCACGCCGACTCCGAGAGCCTGAGCCTGGCTCAGGCCCACCTGCCCGACGTCATCGTCGCCTACGAGATGCTCGGCGGGCCGGTGACCCGAGCCCACGGCGGCCCGGTGCGCCTGGTCGTGCCCCAGATGTACGGCTACAAGTCGCTCAAGTGGCTCTCGGGAATTCGCGTCGTCGACCGCGTCGAGCCCGGCTACTGGGAGCTCAACGGCTACCCCGTCAACGGCTGGCTCGACGGCACGACGGGGGCCACCAACCCCGACCCCCAGCTGTCGTGACCACGGTCGCCACCCGCCCGACGGCCACCACCGTGCTGCGCTTTGACGCGGTCCAGCGCACCGCGCACTGGGTCAACGCGGTGATGTTCCTCACGCTCATCTTCACCGCGATCCCCCTGTACTTCGGGTCGTTCTTCGGCGTGGTCTTCGAGCGCCACACGATCCAGATGATCCACCTGTGGACGGGGATCTTCCTGCCGCTGCCCATCGCGGTGTCGCTCGTCGGGCCGTGGGGCCGGCGCATGCGCGCCGACTGGCGCCGCTTTAGCCAGTGGACGAGGGACGAGGTGCGCTGGCTGCGCACCCTCGGCTCGTCGGGGCGCGCCCCCGACAAGTTCAACCCGGGCCAAAAGGCCAACGCGATCTTCACCCTCGCCGCGATCGTCGTGCTCTTCGCGACGGGCTACATCCTGCAGTGGTTCCGCTTCTTTCCGGTGTCGTGGCGCACCGGCGCGACCGTCACCCACGACCTCTTCGCCTTCGCGGTGGTCCTCGCGGTGACCGGCCACGTGGCCTTCGCGCTCACCCACCCGGGCTCGCTCAAGTCGATGATCGGCGGCCGGGTGAGTCCCGCGTGGGCCAAGCGACACGCCCCGGAGTGGGCCAAGGAGGAGGCCGACACCGCCTCCGACCGTGTCGCCACGGGGAACTTGACTGGTCCGACAGCCTAGGCTAATCTACAACCATATGGTTGTAGATACGGCGATAAGTCGCACGGACGAGGTGTTTCATGCGCTGTCGGACGCGACCCGCCGTGACATTGTCGCCCGGGTCATGGACAGCGAGCTGTCGGTCACCGCGCTCGCCGGCCACTACGACATGAGCTTCGCCGCGGTGCAAAAGCACGTCGCCGTTCTCGAGCGGGCCCAGATCATCGCCAAGCGCCGCCACGGGCGCGAACGCATGGTCAGCGCCAACGGCCCCGGCCTCGCCGACGCCCGTCGCGTGCTCGACGACCTCGAGGGGGTCTGGCGTGGTCGACTCGAGCGGATCGAGGGCCTCCTCGTGGAGTCCCTAGAAGAGGGAGAGTGGCTATGACCGTGACCAGCGTGATCAAGGACCCCGAAGCGATGACCCTCGCGATCGTCGCGGATTTCGACGCCCCACCGACGCGCGTGTGGCGGGTGTGGGCGGACCCGCGCGAGCTCGAGCGCTGGTGGGGCCCGCCGACCTACCCCGCGACCTTCGTGGACCACGACCTCTCGGTGGGCGCGCGCTGCACCTACCTCATGACCGGCCCCGGCGAGTACCAGCCGCACGGCTGGTGGCGCATTCGCAGCGTCAATCCTCCCCACGACCTCGAGTTCGAGAACGGCTTCGCCCACGACAACTTCGCGCCGGATGACACGATGCCCGTGTCGATCATTCGCGTGACCCTCGACGAACGCGTCAACGGCGGCACGGTGATGACGATCACCACGTCGTTCGCGTCGGCGCAGGCGATGGACCGCCTGATCTCAATGGGCATGGCCGAGGGCATGTCGGCAGCGATGGGTCAGATCGACGACGTCGTGGCGGAGACCGCCACGTCATAGCTCCCTGGGTCCATGCACGTCGCCTGGCCCGCTCCCGTCAACGAGAGTTCGTCTTTTCTCGTGTTCGCGGACCTACCCAGCGATGTCGTGGGACGCCCTCGATGACATGGGAGACACCACGCCGAGATGTGACTTGACTTTGCTCCACAAAGTGTGAGATACTTTGTGGAGCAAAGTTAACCGAAAGAGGTCTCGTGGATCACGGATACGACCAAAAGAGCTCGGATGCTGCGGAGGTATCGGAGCACCTCGAACCGGCCGCGGCGTCGCGAATTTTGGCGGAGAGCCGCCAGCAGGCGCATCGCCAATTCAACATGCACCCACCACTCCTCACGGTGATTAGGGCCGTGATCATCTTCGCCGGCTACGGCGTGGTCTGGTGGTCGGTGCGCGGTCAGAGTCCCTACGTCGGCCCGAGCGGCGGCGCCATCCTGGCCATCTACGGCGCCGTCCTCCTTGTGGTGTTTCTCACGGCCGGGGTGGCCCAGGGGGCGACCAAGGGGATAACGGGAGCGTCACGGGAGAGCCGAAAGATCAATGGGGTGGCCTACGGCGCGGTGTGGGTCGCCGTCGCCGTGTATCAGGGAGCGCTCCACTTCGACGGATTCGGCCACTCGATCGTTTACGGCGTCTTTCCCGCGTCCGGACAGCTGCTGGTCATTGGCGCAGTGCTAGCTGGAAGCGCTGCAGCTCGCAAGACCTGGCCCGAGCTGTGGTTGGCGATCTCGATCGTGGCCCTGGGAACCGGCGCCGCGTTCGCGGGCCCGATCGGGGTGTGGGGGGTCGACGCCCTGGGAGGTGCCGCCATCGGGATCGGATGCGCCATCTTCCAAGTACGGCGCCAGCGTTTGGCGATGGTCGCGTGAACGATGAGGCGCTCGACCCGCTCATTCACGTCCCTGCGCGCCTGCGAATCGTCGTGACCTTGGCCGCGTTGCCCGACGGCGACGCGCTGTCGTTCACGCGCCTTCAAGACATCATCGGGCTCACCCCGGGAAACCTGATCACCCACCTTCGAAAGCTCGAGGACGCCGGCTACCTCACGTCGGACAAGACTGGCACCGGGGTCGCGTCGCGCACCTCGGTGGCGCTGACGCCACTTGGTCGCGGTGCCCTCGGGGTGTACACGCGGACGCTGCGCGATCTGCTCGCGGACCTCTAGCGAGCACGCGTCACTGGCCGCGGACAGCCGCGGACGCGCGACGCCGCCGCCAGGCGGATCCAGTCCGCTCGCGGCGCCGCCCGCGGACCTAACCCCGGCGACCAGCGCGGCTCGAGCGGGGCCTAGCCGTCAGTGAATTCCACGTCCTCGTGGGAGCCGTCACACAGTGGCTTGTTCTTGGAGTGCCCGCATCGACACAGCGCCATCCGATTTCGAACCTCGAGGGTCCGCCCGTCGGACATCACGACCGTCGCCCCGCCGGTCACCCAATAGGGGCCGTCGCGCAGCACGCCGACCTCGAGGGGCAGGTCGGGCTCGTGGTCGCTGCCCTCGATCTCGAGGATGAGCCGCCCCGAGGGGCACGACTCGATTCGCTGCACGAGCGCGAAGCGAACCTCGGTGTCGTCGGAGGCCTGGACCATCTCCCAGACGTCGGTGCGGTTGTTGTGGCAGAACGCCGCGCTGATGCACAGCGGGTTGTCGTCGGTCAGGGTCATCGCGGGGCCCGGGAAGCGCTGGCGACGGCTGGCCGACGGCTCGGTCGACGCGGTCTCGGTGCCGTCAAATCCGACCTTGGCGTGGGTGCCGTCACAGAAGGGCTTGTGCGACGACTGGCCACAGCGACAGAGCCGGAACGAGCGGTCGGCCGCGACCACGACGTCGGTCTGGTAGTACATCGACTCCTCGAGCTCGGACTTGACGATGTGCTTGCGCACGACCGGCGGCCCACCCTCGACGACGTAGGGTCCGTCCTTCCTCACCGTGATAGTCACGTGCGACCCGTTCGGCGCGGGGGCCTCGGCCGCCTCGACGTACTCAAAGACCGGCCCGGCGTTGGTCACCCCGTCGCCGCTGGGCATCGCCACCAGCTCGCGCGAGCGGTCGCGCAGCTCCATCATCTGGCTGATCGCCTCGTTGAGCCTGTCGGGCTCGCCGTTGAACGCGCACTCCAGGGTGCGCAGCGTGTCGGAGTAGACGCCGCGAAACTCCTCGGCCTTGGCGCGCGCGGGGCTGCCCGCGGGGAGGTCCTCGACGCGCGGGTTGTCGCGCATCGGATAGACCGCGTCCCAGTCGACGTCGAAGATGTCGCCCGTCGGCCCCGACTGGGGGGTGTCGCCGCGCCGGTAGGAGCGCCCGAGGAGCAGCTGGCCGAAGCGAAAGTAGTGGGCGACCTCGTCGCGGTCGGGGTGGAACATGTCGCGGTCGCCGTCCCAGACCTCGGCGTGCTTGAGCCCCTCACCCTGCTCTTCGATCTCGTCGATCGCGACCAGCGCCGACGCGAGGTCGGTCACGGCCACGATGCGCCCGCTGCCGTCGTAGGCGAACGTGTCGGGGGTGACCTGACGCGACGGGTCCCCGCAAAAGACGTTTCCCTCGCCCAGCGACGCGCACAGCGCGGTAAGGCCGTCTTCGATCGCGCGATAGAACTGGCCAATCGTCTCGAAGCGGTCGGCCTCGGGCGGCGCATCGGAGACCTCGGGCTTCTCGACGCGCATGAAGGTCTCGACCGTCGCCGGCGAGAACCGCGACAGGCTGACGATGAAGGACTCGTCGCTGTGGGGCAACGCGGTCGGGAACGTCGCGACGACGCTCGCGTCGGCGACCACGGGCGTGCCGCCGATCGCGTTGAGCAGGTTGGCGGCGAGGGTCATGTGGAGCATCTCTTCGACGACGACCGACGCGATGACGTCAACCGCCTCCTCGTTGGTGCCCGGGTGGATCGAGTAGAGCGCGCACAGGTAGGGCGGCATGGTCGCGTGCTCGAGCGCGATCGCCCCCTGCAGGTGTCGGCGTAGGTCGTCCAGTGTGTCCATCGACGTGTCGCTCATCGTCACTCCCCCCGTGCGATGTCGCCCCACGCAGGGCAGGGCACCGCTGGGTCGCGAGTCTAAATACTGAACGACCCGCGCGCTGGTGGACCCATCGGGGCCTCACGTACGGCGCCGTGACGCTGTCACCGTAAGGCCAGCTCGTTGACGACTCCGTGACGGCCACTTGTCGGTGCCGTCAACGTCGGTGGCGAATCGGTCACCGGGGGGCGCGATTGGCACGGAGGATTTTGTTGGCGGTCACCGCGGCGTAGGTGACTCTTAACCTCGCCTTAGTAAAAGGTGACCATGACCAACACCATGACCACCTTCATGAAGTCCCTCGGCGCCGCACTCACCCGGCGAAAGCTCGTCACCCTCGCCGCGGCGATGGCCACGCTGTCGCTCGGCGTCGTCGGCGCGACCGGCGCTCACGCGTCGTCCGACACCGACGCGAGCGGCATCCCGCCGATCAAGCACGTGTGGTTCATCATCCTCGAGAACAAGTCCTACGACGCGACGTTCACCGGACTCAACAACAACACCTACCTCTGGAAGACCCTGCCGTCCCAGGGCACCCTGCTCACGAACTACTACGGCACGGGCCACTTCAGCCTGGACAACTACCTCGCGCTCGTGTCCGGCCAGGCGCCCCAGGTCGACACCCAGAGCGACTGCCCGACCTACAAGGACGTGGCGGGCGCCCTCGACACCAACCCGGCCAGCGCCAACTACGGCCAGTACGTCGCCGCGGGAACGCCCTACGCGGCGGGTGAGGGCTGCGTCTACCCGGCGAGCGTGCCCACGCTGTTCAACCAGCTCGACGCCGCGGGCGTCTCCTGGAAGGCCTACGCCCAGGACCTGGGCAACTCCGACGGCGGGGGCCAGGTCCACGCGGTGAGCGCGTGCGGCGCGCCGAGCGACAACCCAACGACCGACCCCGTCGCCAACCCCGGCAGCGCCAACGCCACTGACCAGTACGTGCCCAAGCACTTCCCGCTGCCGTGGTTCCACTCGATCATTGACAACGCGGCGACTGACTGCACGTCGGCCCACGTCGCCAACCTGTTCGACCCCACCAACGGCCTCTACGCGGACCTCCAGCACGCGTCGACGACCCCGGCGTTCAGCTGGATCTCGCCCAACAACTGCTCGGACGCCCACGACGCGGTCTGCCACGGCAACAACCTCTCGGGCGGATTCTCCGACCCCACCACGCCCAACGCGCCGATCAACTACACCGGCGGGCTCTACGCGGCCGACCTCTTCCTCGAGCACGTCATCCCCGAGATCGAGGCGTCGCCCGCGTTCAAGGCTGGTGGGCTGATCGACGTCGCGTTCGACGAGGGCTTCCCGGCGTTCACCTTCACCGCCAACAGCTTCAACAACTCGACGACCGACCCGGCGACCGCGGCGTCGTCGATCGCCGCCGACACCGCGGGCGAGAACCTCAACGGCCACAACGTGAACTGGGAGCCGACCGGGCCCAACACGCCCCTGTTGACCGACTCGGCCGGCGACCAGCTCTACCCGGGCCCCGGTGACAACGCCTACGTCGACCGCAACCCGGCGCTCGCGGGGATCATCATGGGCGGCGCTAGCGCACCCCCGGGGGCGCGCACCGACGCGGTGGCGGGCGCGCTCGGCTCGGCCTACGTCCAGGACAGCTCGATCGCCATCACCGACGAGGGCCGCTCGGTCACCGGCACCAACGTCCCCGCGGGCGCCACGGTCGGCACGGTCTACGACACCCCGGACGTCGCGACCACGGCCAACGGCGCGGGCTGCTCCAACTCGTGCGCGGTCCACGGCTCCTTTGAACTCTTCGTCAACGGCGTGCCGACCTCGCCGACCGGGCCCGTCACGAGCATCACCCTCGGCGCGCGCACCCTCGCGACCGACCCCCTCTACGACGCGACCGACCCAACCAACGGCGGCGGCGACGTGGGCTCGGTGCTCATCTCCAGCTACATCAAGCCGGGGTCGACCGACTCGACCTTCTACAACCACTACAGCTGGCTGCGCACGATGGAGGACCTCTTCAACGTCGCGTCCCACTCCCGGGGCCTCGACGGCGAGGGCCACATTGGCTTCGCGGCCCAAAAGGGACTCAGGCCCTTCGGCCGCGACGTGTTCAACAACTGCTCGCCCAGTGTCTGCCACTAGGTCGAGCCCCCCTCCCGCGTCTTTCCCACGGGACCTCCCAGCCACAGCCGGCCGCGTTGCTCGACGCGGCCGGCTGTGGCTGTTCCTTACCGCCGTCGTCGCCGCAGGCG
>JBOGFU010000339.1:0-1718 GCA_050743545.1 Acidimicrobiales bacterium
CAGGCTACCAATGAAGATGTTGGGGTCTTCCGGCTCGACATCTCGACGACGGCGTCGATAGGTTGCGGTTGACACACGGGTCGGCGCGTCCCGTCTCGGAGAGGTGGGGCTGATCTGTTCGCGCAGATCGCCTTGAGGTCTCACCTCGACGGGACGGCCGCGTCATCTCGCCCACATTGAGAAGGAGATGACCATGACCACATTAGACAACGCTCCGACGGTCGTCGGCGGGGTCGACACCCACCTCGACGTGCACGTCGCGGCGGCGCTCGACCACGTGGGCGGCCTGCTCGGCACGCGCTCGTTTCCCACGACGCTCAAGGGCCACGGGCAGCTGCTCGCCTGGCTCGAGGGCTACGGGACGCCGACGCGCGTGGGCGTCGAGGGCACCGGCGCCTACGGCGCGGGTGTCGCGCGCCACCTGCGCCGCCACGGGGTCGAGGTGGTCGAGGTCGACCGCCCAAACCGCCAGGCCCGCCGGCGCGAGGGCAAGTCCGATCCCCTCGACGCCGTGGAGGCGGCGCGAGCGGCCCTGTCGGGCCGCGCGAGCGGTGCCGCCAAGAGCCGCGACGGCTCGGTCGAGGCAATGCGGGTCCTGCTGGTCGCGCGTCGCTCGGCCACCCGGGACCGCGCCCGGGCGATCTGTCGCATGCGCCACCTGGGCTTCACGGCGCCCGACGAGCTCCGGGCGCGCCTGCAGGGCCTCTCGATTCCGAGGCTGGTCGAGGTCGCGACCCGGCTGCGCCCGGGCGCCGGCGATCCGGTGACCGCGTCGACCAAGGCCGCCCTGGTGAGCCTGGCGAGGCGGGTGCGCTGCCTCGAGGACGAGATCGTCGCGCTCGACGCTCGCCTCGTTCCCCTCGTGGGCGCCACCGCCCCGCGGCTCCTCGCGCGCCTGGGGGTGGGGACCGTGACCTGCGCCACGCTGCTCGTCGCGGCCGGGGACAACCCCGAGCGGCTCCGCTCCGAGGCGGCGTTCGCGCACCTGTGCGGGGTCGCGCCGATACCGGCGAGCTCGGGCAAGGTGGTCTCGCGACACCGGCTCAACCGCGGCGGCAACCGCCAGGCCAACTCCGCGCTGTGGCGAATCGTCGTGGTGCGACTCTCGTGCGACCCCGAGACCAAGGCCTACGTGGAGCGTCGCGAGAAGGAGGGCGCCTCGCGGCGCGAGGCCATCCGCTCGCTCAAGCGCTACGTCGCGCGCGAGGTGTTTCACTACCTGCCTCGCGCTTAAGAACCTCGGACCGCGGATCTGGCCCGAAGGCTACCTGTCGTCCCCAACCGGACTGACTTTCCACCGACCTGCCGATCCGCAGTCCGAGCCCCTCGACCCAGAAGTCGCGTGGCCTGATAAGAGGTTGCCTCCACCGGGATGGCTCATCATTGGTCTGCCCGCGAACTTCTATTAACGACTCAAAGGGGACTTGACATCAATAGGAGGTTCGGCCGCCCTCGCCGCCAACCCGGTCGAGCAGCAGCGCACGGGGAGCCGCGGGGGCGTCGCCGACCTCGACCGCGCCGCGGATCGCGTCGCGTCCGAGCGCGAGGTGGTCGTCGTCGTCGGCGTGGAGCTCGAAGAGCGGTTGACCGGCGTCGACGTGGTCGCCCACGCGCACGAGTGTGATCACGCCGGCCGCGGCGCTCACCGGGTCCTCCTTGCGCGCGCGCCCCGCGCCGAGTCGCCAGGCGGCGACGCCGACGTCGAACGCGTCGACGCC
>JBOGFU010000340.1:0-2493 GCA_050743545.1 Acidimicrobiales bacterium
TTCTCGAACCCCTGCATCTGGAGGTAGAACCCCTTCCCGAGCCCCTCCTCCCCGCCGACCAGGTTCTCCGCCGGGACTGCCCAGTTCTCGAAGGCGAGCTCGTAGGAGTGCATGCCGCGATAGCCGAGGGTGTCGATCGCCCGGCCCTCCATCTTCCCGTCGGGGTCGGCGCGCCCCTCGGCGCGCGCGTCCTGAGTGAAGGCGAAGCCCGCGCCGGCGGCGGGTGGCTTCTCGACCATGAACAGTGAGAGCCCGCGGTGGGCCAGCGCGCGGTCGGGGTCGGTCCTCGCGAGTACCACGAGCACGTTGGCGCGCGCGGCGAAGGTGCACCACGTCTTGACCCCCCGCAGCAACCAGCCGCCCGCGGTGCGCGTGGCCGACGTGGCGATGCCGGCGACGTCGCTGCCGTAGTCGGGCTCGGTGACGGCGATCGCCGCGAGCACCGACGCGTCGGCCAGCGCGGGCAGCCAGCGCGCGCGCTGCTCGTCGGTGCCGCCGGCGAGGAGCGCGCGGGTCAGGATCTCCGGTCGGGTGATGAGTGAGCCACCGACGCCGAGCGACGCCCAGGAGAGCTCCTCGGTGGCCACCACCATGCCGACGTACTCGGTCTCGCCGCCCGTGGAGAATCCCCCGTGGGCCTCCGGCACCGAGAGCCCGAAGCCACCGAGCTGCGCGAGCCCGTCGATGACGGCCTCGGGGATGTCCTCGTTGTGGCGATGGACGCGCTCGGCGTGGGGGAGGACTCGCTCCTCGGCGAATCGGTGGAACGTCGAGGCCACCATGTCAAAGTCGGGGCCGAGGTGTCGGGGCCCCGGCGTCTCGGCGAGCCCCGCGAGGAACTCGGGGTCGCGCGCCGCGGCGACCACGTCGGCGACGTCGGACCACCAGGCCGCGTCGACGTCCCACTGCGCCTCGCGACCGAGCACGCGCGCGGCGAGGTCGCTGAGCGCGAGGCCGCAGAAGGCCCACGCGAGACTCGCCTCGACGTCGCCGCGGGAGCCGTAGTCGAGCCCGGCGCGCGCCACGGCGAGCGCGCTCGCGCCGTGGGCGATGTCGTAGGCGAGCGCCTGGTGCGCGTCGGGACCGCCCGCGTGGCGCAGCGCCCGCACCGCGCCGGCGACGACTCGCTCGGCGCGCTCGAGCGCACGACCGGCGAGGTCGAGGTCGGGCGCGCGCACGCGAAGAACCTACCGTCTGGCTCCGCGCGGACCCCGCCCTAGTGTGGCTGCGTGAACGTGACCCTGCTCCTCGCCGACTCGGCCCAGGTCGCCGACGGCAAGCTCTACGTGTTGGGCGGGGGTTGGTCGGTGACCGGTCCGGACCCGACGCCGTCGGCGATCGCGGTCAAGGTCGGCGTCGACTGGCACGAGTTCAACTCCGACCACCACTGGGAGCTCTTCTTAGAGGACGCCGACGGCCAGCTCGTCACGATCGACACGCCCGACGGCCCCCAGACGGTCGAGGTCCGCGGCGACTTCTCGGCGACCGCCCCGCCGGGGGTGCCGGTGGGGACGCCCGTCGACGTGCCCATCGCGGTCAACTTCTCACCGATCCCGTTGGCCCCCGGGTCGCGATTTACCTGGCGGATGGTGATCGACGGGGAGTCCCTGCCGGGGGCGACCGCGTCGTTCACGACGCGCCCGACCCCGGAACCGGCCGAGTAGCGGGGACGCGCAGTGACGACGCACGAGCGGCCCTTTGGGCGCTACTTCGAGGAGTTCGTCGTCGGCGACGTCTACCTTCACTGGCCCGGCAAGACGATCACCGAGTCCGACGACCACCTCTTCTGCATGATCACCATGAACCACCACCCGCTGCACACCAACGCGTGGTTCGCCGAGCACGACACCGTCCACGGGCGCAACGTCGTGGTCGGCAACCTCGTCTACTCGCTGGCCCTGGGCATGTCGGTGCCCGACGTGTCGGGCTCGGCGATCGCCAACCTCGAGGTCGAGAGCCTGGTCCACCGTCACCCGACCTTTCACGGCGACACGATCTACGCGCAGAGCGAGGTCCTCGCCGTCACGCCGAGCGCGTCCAAGCCCGACCGCGGCGTCGTCACGGTGGAGACCAAGGCCTTCAACCAGGACGGGCTCGAGGTCTGTTCGTTCCGGCGCCGGGTCATGGTCTGGCGATCCGCCGCGGCGCCCCCGCGGCGACGTCCCCACGGTGACGACCCAGCCTGACCCGCTGGCGCGCCTGCGCCGCGCGGTCCTCGCCGCGGCGCCCGCCGTGGCGCGCGACCTGCCCTGGACCTCGCGGGCCGACGCCTGGGGGGTACTCGTGAGCGAGGTGATGCTCCAGCAGACCCCCGCCGCGCGCGTCGCCGGTCAGTGGGTGCGCTTCATGGAGCTCTTTCCCACGCCGAGCGCGTGCGCCGCGGCGGACCAGTCCGACGTGCTGAGCGCGTGGATGGGGCTCGGCTATCCGCGGCGCGCGCGATCGCTGCACCTCGCCGCGCGCGAGATTCGCGACGCTCACGCGGGGATCGTG
>JBOGFU010000341.1:0-6420 GCA_050743545.1 Acidimicrobiales bacterium
GCGCTCAACCCCGTTGGCGCGCAGCGAGTCGACGCACGCGGTGAGCGCGTCGTCGGCGTGGTAGTCCACCACGACGGCGCTGACGCGTTCCACTAGGCCACCATCGCGCGCGCGAGGCGCTGGACCGCGTCGGGCCACTCGGGGAGGGCAATGAAGCGCGACGCCCACCGACCGGTGTCGAGGTCGCTGCGCACCGGCCGGCGCGCGCGCGGCGCGGGGGTGAGGTCCGCGGTCGAGATGGGCGTCGCGAACCCCGACGCGCGACCGAGCGACGCGCCCGCGTGAGCCACCACGCCGTACCACGTGGTCGCGCCGACGTTGGCGACGTGCCACGTTCCCCCCGGGCGCTCCCGCGCCATCGTGACCAGCGCGCGAGCCAGGTCGGCGGCGTTGGTGACGGTGCCCGTTTGGTCGTCGACGAAGCGCACGACCTCGCCCGCCCGCGCTCGTGCGACGACCGCGCGCAGGACGTTGGCGCCACGCGCGCCCAAGACCCACGACGTGCGCACGATCGTGTCCTCGGCGTGGCAGGCGAGCTCGCCGGCGAGCTTGGACGCGCCGTACACGCTCACCGGTCCGGTCTCGTCGCCTTCCACGTAGGCCGCGCCCTTGTCGCCGGAGAAGACGTAGTCGGTCGAGACCGCGATGAGGTGGGCCCCAAATTCGGCCGCCGCCGCCGACACGGTCGCGGTCCCCTGGGCGTTAACGCGAAAGCACGCGTCGGCGTCGTCTTCGGCTCGGTCGACCGCGGTGTAGGCCGCGAGGTGGACCACGACGTCGGGCTGACTGGCCTCGAGGGCGTGGCGAACCGCGACGTCGTCGGCGACGTCGAGGTCGTGGTGACCGAGGGCGAGCACGGCAAACTCCTCGGGGGTCACCGCGACTCCGTCGGGGTTAAACGTCGAGTCGCCGCCGGGGGGCGTCCGTCCCGACAGCGCGTCGACCAGGTCAACCCCGACCTGGCCGTACGCGCCCGTGACGAGGACGCGCGTGGCGCTCACGCGGGGTCCCCCGGACGCAGGTGGATGACGTCGCCCGCGGAGAACACCCGCTCGCCACCGTCGCCGGCCACGACCAGTCGCCCCGACGCGTCGACGCGGACCGCGACGCCCTCGTGGACGTCGCCGACGAGCTCGACGCGCACGCGTCGACCAATCGTGGCCAGCGCGCGCTGGTACTCGTCGCGCAGACCGTCCCGGCCGTCGGGGTCGGCCAGGAGCTCGAGGCGCGCCTCGAGCTCTTAGAGGACGATGTCGAGGAGACCGCGGGCCACGAGCGTCACCCCCGACTCAGCAGCGACGCTGGTCGCGTCGTCCGGGTGCGCCGTCAGATTGACGCCGAAGCCGACGATGACCGCGAGCCCCCCGTCGGTCGCCACGACCTCGGCCAGCACGCCGGCGAGCTTTCGGTCCCCGACGACGAGGTCGTTGGGCCACTTGAGGTTGGGGCGCACCCCGCTCAAGCGCACGAGCGCCGCGCGCAGCGCGAGTGACGTGGCCGCGACGACGAGCTGGAGGTCGTCAAGGTCGAGCGCGGGTCGAAGCAGGATCGAGCAGAGCAGCGCCGAGCGCGCGGGGGCGTCCCAGGCTCGACCGTGTCGACCGCGCCCCGCGTGCTGGTGATCGGCGACGACGACGAGACCCTCGGCCTCGCCGCGCAGCGCCGCGGCAGCGGCCGACGAATTGGTCGAGTCGACGTCGTCGAGATGCAGGACCCGCCAGACGACCGTAGGCACCACCAAACATTAGGGTTTACGAGTCCGGTGCTAGAAAAGGTCAGTCCCGGCGGAGGTCGACGTGCTGAAGAAGGTCCTGATCGCCAACCGCGGTGAGATCGCGGTTCGGGTGATGAGAACCTGTCGGGAGTTGGGCGTCTCCACGGTCGCCGTCTACTCCGAACTCGACCGCGACGCGATGCACGTGCGCCTGGCGGACGAGGCCTACGCGCTGGGCGGGTCGAGCGCCGCCGAGAGCTACCTCAACACGGCGGCCATCCTCTCGGCGCTCGAGCGCTCGGGCGCCGACGCGGTCCACCCCGGCTACGGCTTCTTCTCCGAGAACGCGGACTTCGCTCGGTCGATCACCGACCGCGGGGTCGCCTTCGTGGGACCACCCCCCGACGCGATCGAGGTCATTGGCGACAAGATCTCCTCGCGCCTCGCCGCCGAGCGCGCGGGCGTCGCGGGGGTTCCGGGTCGCAGCGAGCCCCTCACCGGCCCCGACGAGGTTGTGGCCTTCGGCAATGACGTCGGGTGGCCCGTGGCGATCAAGGCGGCGTTCGGTGGTGGTGGCCGCGGCATGAAGGTCGTCCACGACGCGTCCGAGGCCCCCACCGCGCTCGAGGCCGCCCAGCGCGAGGCCCAGAGCTACTTTGGACGGCCCGAGTGCTACGTGGAGCGCTACCTCAGCTGGCCCCGACACGTCGAGATGCAGGTCCTGGCCGACTCGGCCGGTACGACGCTCTGGCTCGGCGAGCGAGACTGCTCGGCGCAGCGGCGGCACCAAAAACTGATTGAGGAGTCGCCCGCGCCCAACTTTCCCGACGACGTCCGTCGGGCCATGGGCGACGCCGCGGTCAAGGTGTCGCGTGCGTGCGGTTACGTCAACGCCGGAACGGTCGAGTTCCTCTACCAAGACGGCGAGTTCTACTTCCTCGAGATGAACACGAGGCTCCAGGTCGAGCACCCAGTCACCGAACTCGTGACGGGCCTCGACCTCGTCGAGTGGCAGCTGCGCATCGCGAGTGGCGAAGCGTTGGACTTCTCCCAAGACGACGTCGCCCGGTCGGGACACGCGATAGAGCTGCGCATCAACGCCGAGGACCCCTCGGGCGGGCGGTTCTCGCCGTCGCCCGGGATGATCACCCGCTTTGACGCGCCGTCGGGACCCGGGGTGCGCCTCGACGCCGGTTACGCAGCGGGCGACATGGTCTCGCAGTACTACGACAACCTCATCGCCAAGCTCATCGTGTGGGCCCCGGACCGCGAGCGAGCGCGCGCTCGCGCGCTCCGCGCGATTGAAGAGACCCGGATTGACGGCGTGGCGACGACGCTCCCGGCCGACGCCGTGATCCTCTCGAGCGACGACTTTGTCAACGCGACCCACTCCACCAAGTGGGTCGAGGAGCGCCTCGACTTCTCCGTCCTCCCCTCCCTCGCCACGCCGGTGGTCTCGGTGGGCGACGGACGAGTGCGCAAGGACGTGACCGCCGAGGTCAATGGGCGGCGCATCGCCGTGGCGCTGTGGGTACCCGACGTGAATGAGGACGCGCTGGGACGTCCGCTGTCGACCGCCGCCAAGCCGCGTCGCCAGCATCACGCCGGGGTGGTCGGCAGCGGGTCCGACAAGGTCACGGTGCCGATGCAGGGGACCATCGTCAAGGTCGTCGCGACGGTCGGCCAGAGCATTGAGGCCGGTGAGACGATCGTGATCCTCGAGGCCATGAAGATGGAAAACCTGGTCAACGCCGAGCGAAGCGGCGTCGTTCAGTCAATCTCGGTGACCGAGGGAGACTCGGTGAGCGCGGGCGACATCGTCGCCGTGGTGGAGTGAACCCCGCGGAGCGTGCGGCCACCGCGATTCGCACCGCGGGTGATGACCTCGTCGCGGTCAGCCACTACGTGCACGCCCACCCCGAACTGGGCTACGAGGAGTTCCTGAGCGCGGAGCACGTCGTCGCCGCGGCCGAGCGCGCGGGGCTACGCGCCGAACGCGGTGTGGGCGGGCTGCCCACGGCGTTTCGCGCGGTCGCGGGAGACGGGTCGCTCCACGTCACGCTGTGCGCGGAATACGACGCGCTCCCGGTGGTGGGCCACGCGTGCGGCCACAACATCATCGCCGCGTCGTCGCTGGGGGCGGCGCTGGGCCTCGCCGCGGTGGCCGACGAGCTCGGCCTGACCGTCACCCTCCTCGGCACGCCATCCGAAGAGGGTGGTGGCGGCAAGATCGACCTCATCGACGCGGGCGAGTTCGACGACGCGCACCTCGCGATGATGGTCCACCCGTGGCCCGAGGACCGACTTCGCGCGACCTGCCTCGCGGTCGACCACTTCGACGTGACCTTCGAGGGGCGTGAGGCCCACGCGTCGGCCGCGCCGTGGGAGGGCGTCAACGCGTTGGACGCGATGACGCTGTCGCAGGTGGCAATTGGCCTGCTTCGCCAGCACCTTCGTCCGCACGACCAGGTCCACGGCGTGGTCCTCGAGGGCGGTGTCGCGGCCAACATCATCCCCGCTCGGGTCGTCGGTCGATACATGTGCCGATCGGCGACCGCGGATCGACTCAGCGACCTTCGCGCGAGGGTCAACGCGTGCTTCGACGCGGGCGCGCTCGCGACGGGAGCGTCGGTGTCGATTGTCGAGCTCGGCCATCCCTTCTCGCACATGGAGAGCGACGCGGGCCTGCTCGCTCACTACCGAGTCGCCGCGGAGGCCCTAGGGCGCCACTTCGAAGGTGACGACGAGGGCGTCCCGGCGCCGACGATCTCCACCGACATGGCCAACGTCTCGCTCGTCGTCCCGTCAATTCACCCCATGCTCGGGATTCCGACTCACGGCGCGGTCAACCACCAACCCGCGTTTACCAGCGCGTGCATCACCGACGCCGCCGACCGCGCGGTCATCGACGGCGCGCTCGCGCTCGCCGGGACGGCGGTTCGCGTCGCCCAGGACGCCCCGCTGCGCAAGCGATTGGAGGCCCGAGGATGATTATCGAACACGCGTGGCTGGAGGTCAGCGCGGGACGCGAGGCGCAGTACGAGGCCGCGATCGCCACGGCGCTGCCGATCATCGAGTCGGCGCCCGGCTGCGGCGGCGCCGAGGTCCGTCGCCAGATCGAGGCGCCGTCGACCTATCTCCTCCTGGTTCAGTGGTCCTCGGTGGAGGCGCACCTCGATTTTCGCACCACGAACCTGTTCGCCCAGTGGCGCGAACTCACGCACCCGTTCTATTCCACGCCCCCGACGGTGACCCACTTCGCCGAGCCGGTGGCGCGCGACTAGCTCGGGCGGTACTCCCCAAACTCCGCCCGCAGGACGTCGGCCACCTCACCCAGCGTCGCCGACGCCGCCAGCGCGACCTTCATGGGGTAGAGCAGGTTGGCGCTCCCGCGCGCGGCGACCGCGACATCGTCGAGCGCGTGCGCGACCCTCGACGCGTCCCGGCGAGCCCGCAGCTCGATCACTCGCTCGACCTGGAGGCGCTGCTGTCGTTCGTCGATCGGGAACACCTCGCTGGTGTGGCCTTCGGCGTCGACGAACTCGTTGACCCCGACGACGACCTGCTCTCCTCGCTCGACCCGGCGTGCGGCGTCGTAGGCCGCGGCGTCGATCTCGGACTGCATGTAGCCCGCCTCGATCGCCGCGACCGCTCCCCCGCGCTCGTCGATGGCGGCAATGTACTCTCGCGCGCGCTCCTCCACCTCATTGGTCAGCGACTCGACGAAGTAGGAGCCGGCGAGGGGGTCGACGGTGTCGGTGACCCCGGACTCGTGGGCCAGGATCTGCTGGGTGCGAAGCGCGATTTTGGCGGCGCGCTCGGTCGGTAGGCCGAGGGCCTCGTCGAAGCTGTTGGTGTGGAGCGACTGGGTACCGCCCAGCACGGCCGACAGCGCCTGGACCGTGACGCGCGCGACGTTGTTCTCGGGCTGCTGGGCCGTCAGGGTCGAGCCGCCCGTCTGGGTGTGGAAGCGCAGCGTCATCGATCGCGGGTCGCGGGCGCCGAAGCGGTCACGCGCGATCTGCGCCCACAGACGGCGCGCCGCGCGAAACTTCGCGACCTCCTCGAAGAGGTTGTTGTGCGCGTTGAAGAAGAAGCTGAGCCGCGGCGCGACGTCGTCGATTGACTGGCCCGCGGCGAGTGCGGCGTCGACGTAGGCGATCGCGTTCGACAGGGTGAAGGCCACCTCCTGGACCGCGGTCGACCCGGCCTCGCGAATGTGGTACCCCGACACCGAGATCGTGTTCCACTGGGGCAGTTCGGCCGCGCAGTAGGCGAAGGTGTCGACGACCAGGCGCATCGACGGACGCGGCGGGTAGATGTAGGTCCCCCGAGCGACGTACTCCTTCAATATGTCGTTCTGAACCGTGCCGCGAAGCGCGCTCGGCGCGACGCCCTGGTCCTCGCCGACCAGCTGATAGAGCAGGAGCAGCGTCGCCGCGGTCGCGTTGATCGTCATCGACGTCGTGACCTCGTCGAGGGGCAGCCCCGCAAAGAGCAGGCGCATGTCCTCGATCGACGACACCGCGACCCCGACGCGACCGACCTCGCCCTCGGCGCGCGGGTGGTCCGAGTCGAACCCCATCTGGGTCGGCAGGTCGAACGCGCACGACAGGCCGGTCTGGCCCGCGCCGAGCAGGAACTTGAAGCGCTGGTTGGTCGCCTCCGCGGTGCCGAACCCGGCGTACTGGCGCATCGTCCACAGC
>JBOGFU010000342.1:0-2149 GCA_050743545.1 Acidimicrobiales bacterium
GCCTTGCACCGTCCCGGGGCGCTGCGTACCATTAGCACTCGGAACGCTAGAGTGCTAAGCGCTCCCGGAGTGGAGAGGCTCCCCGGAGCGGACGCTCCAGCCCAGGAAGACGACGGAGGACACCGCCACCATGCCCAAGTTGATCGCCTTCGACGAGGAAGCCCGTAGGGCCCTCGAGAGCGGGATGAACAAGCTCGCCGACGCGGTACGGGTGACCCTCGGGCCCAAGGGCCGCAACGTGGTGCTCGAGAAGAAGTGGGGCTCGCCCACCATCACCAACGACGGCGTCTCCATCGCCAAGGAGAAGCCCCAGCAGGGCGAGGTCTTGGCGACCGGCCCGGGTCGGCGCGCGGAGCAGACCGGCGAGCTCATCCCCACCGGCGTGAGCGTCGGCGACACCGTCGTCTACTCCAAGTACGGCGGGACCGAGATCACCGTCGACGGCGAGGACCTGTTGATCCTCTCGAGCCGCGACGTGCTCGCGACGGTCTCTAAGTAGCGCCGATGTCGAAACTATTGAGGTTTGACGAGGCCGCGCGACGCGGCCTCGAGGCCGGCGTGGACAAGCTCGCCGACGCGGTCAAGGTGACCCTCGGGCCCAAGGGCCGCAACGTGGTCATCGGCAAGAAGTTCGGCTCGCCGACGATCACCAACGACGGGGTCACCATCGCGCGCGAGATCGAGCTCGAGGACCCCTTTGAGAACATGGGCGCGCAGCTCGTCAAAGAGGTCGCGACCAAGACCAACGACGTGGCCGGCGACGGAACCACGACCGCGACCGTGCTCGCCCAGGCGCTCATCAAAGAGGGCCTGCGCAACCTGTCCGCGGGGGCCAACCCCGCGGGGCTGAAGCGTGGGATCGAAAAGGCGGTCGCCGCGGTGGTCGCCGCGATCGCCGCCCAGTCCCAGGAGGTCGCCGACAAGACCCAGATCGCCCAGGTGGCGACGATCTCGGCGGCCGACGCGTCGATCGGCGAGGTCATCGCCGAGGCGATCGACAAGGTCGGCAAGGACGGCACGGTCACGGTCGAGGAGTCCAACACTTTCGGCATCGAGCTCGAGCTCACCGAGGGCATGCAGTTCGACAAGGGCTACCTCTCGCCGTACTTCGTGACCGACCCCGAGCGCCAGGAGGCGGTCCTCGAAGACGCCTACCTGCTCTTCACGAGTCAGAAGGTCTCCGCGGTCCACGACCTGGTTCCGGTGCTGGAGAAGGTCATGCAGACCGCCCGGCCGCTGCTCATCGTTGCCGAGGACGTCGACGGCGAGGCGCTCGCGACGTTGGTCGTCAACAAGATCCGCGGGACGTTCACGTCCGTCGCGGTGAAGGCCCCGGGCTTCGGCGAGCGCCGCAAGGCGATGCTCCAGGACATGGCCGTGCTCACCGGCGCGACCGTGGTCTCCGAGGAGATCGGGCTCAAGCTCGACTCGGTGACCGTCGACCTCATGGGTCGCGCGCGTCGCATCATCGTGACCAAGGACGACACGACGATCGTCGACGGCGCCGGTGACCCGGCCGACGTCGCGGGGCGCGTCGCCCAGCTCAAGCGAGAGATCGAGGACACCGACTCGGACTGGGACCGCGAGAAGCTCCAGGAGCGTCTTGCCAAGCTCGCGGGGGGCATCGCCGTCGTCAAGGTCGGCGCGGCCACCGAGATCGAGCTCAAGGAGAAGAAGCACCGCATCGAGGACGCGCTCAGCGCGACCCGCGCGGCGATCGACGAGGGCATCGTGGCCGGCGGCGGCACCGCGCTGATCCGCGCGCGCTCGTCGGTCACCGAGCTCTCGGCGAGCCTGGTCGGCGACGAGGCGACCGGCGCGCGCATCGTGGCGAACTCGCTCGACGCGCCGCTGCGCTTCATCGCGGCCAACGCCGGGTTCGAGGGTGCGGTCAAGGTCCGTGAGGTCGAGTCCGCGCAGGGCTCGGTGGGCCTCAACGCCATGACCGGCGAGCTCGTCGACCTGGTCAAGGCGGGCGTCATCGACCCGGCCAAGGTCACGCGCTCCGCGCTCCAGAACGCGGCGTCGATCGCCGCGCTGCTGCTCACTACCGAGGCGACCGTGGCCGACAAGCCCGAGCCGCCCGCCGCGCCGATGGGCGACGGTGGCATGGGGGGCATGGGCGGAATGATGTAGTCGCGGCCGGGGG
>JBOGFU010000343.1:0-1689 GCA_050743545.1 Acidimicrobiales bacterium
ACCCTGGCGGGTCTGCGCGCGGTGGGGGTGGCGTCGGTCGACGGCCACCTCGACCTCGACTCGGTGTCGCCCGACGACGTCGCGCGGGCGCTCGTGCTCTGGGTCAACTCGCCGAGCAACCCCACCGGCGCGCTCGACGACCTCGACGCCGCGGCGCGGTGGGGACGTAGCCACGGAGTCGTCGTGGCGAGCGACGAGTGCTACGCGGAGTACACGTGGGCGACGCGCCCGCGCAGCGTGCTCGAGTCCGGCCCCGACGGCGTGGTGGCGGTCCACTCGGCGTCCAAGCGCTCCAACCTCGCCGGGCTGCGCGCGGGCTTCTACGCGGGCGACGCGCAGCTCGTCGACTACCTGCGACTCGTGCGCCAGCACGCGGGGCTCATGGTCGCCGGCCCGGTCCAGGCGGCGGTCGCCGCGGCCTTCGGTGACGACGCTCACGTCGACGCCCAGCGCGCGACCTATCGCCATCGCCTCGAGGTCCTGGGAAGCGCGCTCAACGCGGCGCGGGTCGAGGCGCCGTTCCCCGACGGGTCCTTCTACCTGTGGGCGCGTCGCGCGGGGCTCGACGGCTGGGCGCTCGCCACGTGGCTCGCCGAGGCCAGCGGTCTCGTCGTCAGCCCGGGCGACCTCTACGGCGACGCGGGTCGCGACCACGTGCGCGTCGCGGTGGTCCAGCCCAACGAGCGGATCGAGCTCGCCGCGTCGCGCCTCCGGGCCGCGTAGCACCGCCGGTACGATGAGTCGGTGAGCACGCTCGAGTCGCGGGTCGCGGAGTGGTACGAGCAGATCGCCGAGCTCACCCCCGACAGCGTCGAGGCGCGCCGCGACGTGGAGCTGGTCATCACCAAGCTCGACGACGGCCAGGTGCGCGTCGCCGAGGTCGACCCCGCGGGCGAGGTCGTCGTCCACGAGTGGGTGCGCCAGGCCATCCTGCTGCTCTTTCGCCTGCGCGGGCTCGAGCGCGCCGAGGTCGGGCCCTTCGAGTACCTCGACCGCCTTGAGCTCAAGCACGACTACGCGCGCCGCGGGGTGCGCGTCGTGCCCGGCGCGTCGGCGCGACGCGGGAGCTACCTCGCCCCCGGGGTCATCCTGATGCCGAGCTACGTGAACATCGGCGCGTGGGTCGGCGCCAACTCGATGGTCGACACCTGGGCCACCGTGGGCAGCTGCGCGCAGGTCGGCGCGAACGTCCACCTCGCCGGGGGGGTCGGCGTGGGGGGAGTGCTCGAGCCGGCCAACGCGGTGCCCGTGGTCATCGAGGACGACGCGTTCATCGGCAGCCGGTGCATGATCGTCGAGGGCGCTCGCGTGGGACGCGGCTCGGTGCTCGGCGCGGGCACCATCCTCAACCCGTCGATCCCCGTTATCGACGCCGAGACCGGCGAGGAGCTGTCGCGCGGGCGCGTGCCCGACTACTGCGTCGCGGTCGGCGCGAGCCGCAAGCGCAAGTTCAAGGGGGGAGAGTTCTTCCTGCCCTGCGTGCTGGTGGTGCGCCGCCTGGACGAGGGCGAGCGCCACGACAAGGTCGCGCTCAACGCGATCCTGCGCGACCACGGCGTCGCCACGTGACGCGCCTCGAGCGCGCCGCCGCGCTGGTCGCGATCCCCTCGGAGAGTCGTCACGAGGCCGGGCTAGCCGCCTACGTCGAGGGCGCGCTGCGCGCCAACCCCGCGCTCGACGTCGAGCGCG
>JBOGFU010000344.1:0-3339 GCA_050743545.1 Acidimicrobiales bacterium
CCGGCCGCGCCGGGCGCGAGCGCGAGCGCGGCGACCACCACGGCCGCGCCGAGGGTCGCGGCGGCGGCGTTGAAGCGCTTCACGTCCCTCCCCACGGCGTACGAACCGACTCCCATTCTGACCTGGCGGGCTCCGCGCCACGGGTCACTCAGGCGGGCGTGGGGAATCCCCGAACCGCCGCCGCGAACCACTCGGCCGATGCCTTGGGCGTGCGGGCCATGGTGTCGCGGTCGACCGCGACGACGCCGAACTTGGGCCCGTAGCCCAGGGTCCACTCGAAGTTGTCGAGGAGGGACCACTGGAAGTAGCCGCGCACGTCGACGCCGTCGTCGATCGTGCGCGCGAGCCCCGCGAGGGCGTCGCGCAGGTAGCGAATCCGCTGGCCGTCGTCGTCGGTGCCGATGCCGTTCTCGGTGACGATGAGGGGCAGATCGGTCAGGCTCGCCGCGCGGCGCAGGCAGAACTCGACGGACTGGGGCCAGTAGAGGTAGCCCATCGACGTCGTCTCGCCCACCACCGGCGCGGGGCCGTCGGGGCCGATCTGGACCTTGGTGTAGCACTGCACGCCCACGAAGTCGTCGTCGCGGGAGAGCGACGCGAAGTAGCGCGCCTCCATCTCGTCGAGGAACGCGCCGACCAGGTCGTCGGCGCCGTCGACGGCCTCGTACTCCTGCATCGACAGCGTGACGCCGATGGGGAAGTCGCCCGGGCCCGCGCGCAGCGCGTCGCGCACGGCGACGTGACAGTCGCGCATCGTGGCGTTGACGTTTGACATGCGCGTCCAGTCGGTCGCCGCGGGCGGGAACTCGCCCAGGAGGTAGCCCATGAGCGCGACGACGTTGGGCTCGTTGATCGTGCAGGCCACGCCGATCTCGTCGCCCAGCGCGCGTCCGACGTGGCCGGCGTAGTCGCCCATCCAGTGGGCGACGTCACGGTGTTCGAAGCCCCCGAGGTCGGTGACCCACAGCGGCAGGGTGAAGTGGTGCATGGTAACCACCGGCACGAGCCCGCGCTCGTGGCAGGCGGCGACGACTCGTCGGTAGTGGTCGAGCGCGTCGCGGTCGATCTCGCCGCGCGCTGGCTCGACGCGCGCCCACTCCACCGAGAAGCGGTAGGCCGAGAGCCCCATCGACGCGACGAGGTCGAGGTCCTCGTCGTAGCGGTTCCACGAGTCGCACGCCGCGCCACAGGGCTCGGCGACCGGCGAGTCGGCCTGGCGCTCGAAGCGCCACCAGTCGGTGTTGGTGGCGCCGCCCTCGATCTGGTAGCCCGAGGTCGCCGTGCCGAAGAGGAAGTCGCTTCCCAGCGCGCGAGACATCCCCCAACCCTAGGGTCGAGGCCGCGGGGTCCGGGGCCGACTGCTACGTTGCGCCGATGAGGGACCGAGGGTCGGCGGGCGCGGTCACCTTCGCGTCGGCTCGGCGACTCGCCGCGGCGGCCCTCGTGGTGTTCGCGACGGGTGTGGGCGGACGGGTGATCGGCGCGGCCGGTGCGACCACCACGCCGCGCGTGCTCGTGTGCTCGGGTACGCCGACGGTGCGGCCCCACGCGCTCCACTGGTGCACGTCGCTGTGCAGCGCTTACGTCACGGCGATCACGTGGACCACGTGGGACGAGCGCGGGGCGACCGGGCGCGGCACGCTGATGACCAACGACGGCGAGCCCAACTGCGCCCAGGGAACGTGGACCGCCCATCGGGGCCATCCGGTCACGCTCGGGCGACCCCGCGTGAGCACGTACTGCGATGGGTCGCGCGCGTCGAGCGCGTTGCTCTTCACCCGGGTCAGCCTGTGGGGGACCGAGTCGATTCCGGTGTTTCGCCCGCCCTGCTCGTAGGGGCCTACACCTAGGCCCAGCCCAGCGAGTACGCGGGGAAGTCGCCGCTCAGGCCCTTGAGGGCGAGCGACCTCGGACCCATCAGGGTGAAGGCCCCGCCGAGCGCGTCGTGAACGGCCTGGGAGACGAGTATCTCGCCGCCCTCGGCGGCGCCGGCGAGCCGCGCGGCGACCACCACCGTGCGACCAAAGAAGTCCCCGCCCTCGACCTTGGTGTTGCCGCAGTGCACGCCTACCCGCACCGACACGCTGAGTCCGTCGAACCCCCCGGCGAGCGCACGCTGGATCGCGACGCAGCACGCCGCCGCCGACCCCGGCGCGGAGAAGGCCAGCATGAAGCCGTCGCCCTGGCCCTTGACGACCGCGCCGCCGAAGGTCGCGGTCTGGCGCGCGACGACCCCGTCGTGCCAGGCGAGCAGATCGAGCCACCTCGCCTCACCGAGGGCCTCCAACGACGAGGTGGAGTCTTTGACGTCGGTGAAGACGATCGTGACGTCGCCATCCGCGCCGACCGACGACGCGGGCGGGGGGCTGTCCTGTACGGCGACGAGCAGGTCGTTGATGCTGGTCGTGAGGGCCCGACCGAGGATGACCTCGTTGTCGACCCCGGCCGACGCGTGCCACTGGACGATGCGCCACTGCGCACCCTCTTCGTGCAGCACCATCGTGATGCGCGTGACGAAGTCGCTGTGCCCAGCACGGAGGGTTCGCATGCGTACCGAGATCCACCCGACCGAGCTCTCCTTCCACGCGGCAATCTCCTCGACGTCGGTCGTCACGTCGGCGAAGATCGATCCGCCCATCTCCTCGTCCTGCACCCGGAAGATTGCCGAGATCTGGTCGTGGCCCTCCCACCACTCCTCGCCGTCCATGCCGATGACGAGAGTGCCGTCCTCGCGCGACACCGAGTCGATGACCGAGCTGACGCCGTTGGTGCGGGTAATCCTCACGAGGCGTTCGGCGAACGCGAGGAGGTCGGGCGCCGGTTCCATGGGCCCAACTTATGTCGCGCCTGGCGGCGCGCGTCCTACGCGCGCTCGAAGACGACGTCCCCGCCGGCCAGCGTGAGGTCGACGGAGGTCTCGCCGATGCGCCGGCTCTCGATGGCCAACACGTCCTGGTCGAGCACGGCGGCGTCGGCGCGGCGCCCGACGCGAAGCTCGCCGACGACGTCCTCGTCGTGGTTGAGGTACGCGACGCCCGTCGTGAACGCGCTCAGCGCGTCGAGCGCGGAGACCGCCTCGGACGCGCGCAGCGGCACCTCGCACTCGCGGGTGCCCGCGCGCCCGTAGCGCTCGGAGAGCGTGCGATTCACCGCGACGTGCATGAGCTGGAGGGGGTCAGGGCTCGACACCGGCCAGTCCGACCCGAACGCCACGCGCGCGCCGGTGGCGAGCACCGACCCGATCGAGTACTGCCAGTCGGCGCGCTCGTCGCCGACGACGGGCACGGTCAGCTCGTCGACCTGGGGGTCACTGCACGCCCAGAGCGGCTGGAAGTTGGC
>JBOGFU010000345.1:0-4132 GCA_050743545.1 Acidimicrobiales bacterium
GCGCGGGCGTCGGCGCGGTCGTCCAGCCGGGGGGGTCGGTGCGTGACGCCGAGGTCGTCGACGCCGCCAACGCCGCCGGTATCGTCATGATGCTCACCGGCGAGCGACACTTCCGTCATTAGGAGAGCGATGTCCGCACAGCTGTTGGACGGCGACGCGGTCGCCGCGCGCGTCAAGATGGAGCTCGCCGAGCGCGCCGCGCGGGTCGTGGGCGCGGGCCGACCGATAGGCCTGGGCACGCTGCTGGTCGGCGACGACGGGCCGAGCGTCAAGTACGTGGCGATGAAGCAGGCCGAGTGCGCGGAGATCGGCGTGGCCACCTTTGACGTGCACCTCCCCGCGACGGCGAGCCAGGCGGAGATCGAAGCCGTCGTCGACCGTTTCAACGCCGACGCGAACGTCACGTCGATCCTCGTCCAGCTGCCGCTGCCTGCCGGGGTGAACGACGAGGAGGTCCTCGCGCGGGTCAACCCCGACAAGGACGTCGACGGCCTCCACCCGATGAACCTCGGACGACTGGTCATGGGCGCGCCCGGGCCCCTGCCGTGCACGCCCGCGGGGATCGTTGAGCTCCTCTCGTCCTACGGCGTCGCGGTCGAGGGTCGACACGTGGTCGTCATTGGCCGGGGCCTCACCATCGGCCGACCCCTCGCGCTGCTGCTCGCGCTCAAGCGACCGGGCTGCAACGCCGCGGTGACCGTCGCGCACACCGGGGTCGCCGACCTCGGCGCGTTGACGCGCACCGCCGACGTGATCGTCGCCGCGGCCGGAGTCGCCGGGTTGGTGACCGCCAGCATGGTGCGACCCGGCGCCGCGGTCGTCGGCGCGGGGACTAGCTGGTCGGGGCGTCGACTCCTGAGCGACGTCGCCGACGACGTCGCCGACGTCGCGAGCTGGGTCACGCCGCGCCTCGGTGGCGTCGGTCCCATGACGCGTGCCATGCTGTTGCGCAACGCGGTACAAGCGGCGGAGAGGGCGCGATGACCACCACCGACGACAGGGGTCGCGAGCACGATGAGCGCCCGTGGGGCAGCTTCACTGTTCTCGACGACGAGCGCTTCGATCACAAGGTCAAGCGAATCGAGGTCGCCCCGGGCAAGCGCCTGAGCTACCAGCGCCACGCCCATCGCGCCGAGCACTGGTTCGTGGTCAACGGGGTCGCGACGGTCGTCCTCGACGGACGCGACGTGGAGGTCCACCCGGGCGAGAGCATCGACGTCGGCCTGGGCCAGGCGCACCGCTGCGAGAACCGCGGCACCACCCCGGTGGTCTTCATTGAGGTACAGCGCGGCACCTACTTCGGCGAAGACGACATTGTTCGCCTCGAGGACGACTTCGGGCGCGCCGACTGAGCCGTGCGGGTCGACTCGCTGCTCGCCGCGGGGCACACGCGATCCTTCGAGTTCTTTCCGCCCAAGTCCGACGACGAGTCCGCGACCCTGGCGGCGACCCTGGCGGCGCTCGAGCCACTGGCCCCGTCGTTCGTCTCGGTCACCTACCGGGGTGGGCGAGAGTCTCGCCAGCGCACCTTCGACCTCGTCACTCGCATTCAGCGCACGGGGCGCCTCACGGTCATGGCCCACGTGGTCTGCGTCGACCACACCGTCGCGGAGCTGCGCGAGATCCTCACGCGCTACCGCGACGCGGGCGTGGAGAACCTGATGGTCCTGGGCGGCGACGCCACCGGCGCGAGCGGCGTGAGCGAGGTGGTTCACGCGATCGACCTCGTGCGCATCGCGCGTGGGGCCGGTGAGTTTTCCGTGGGCGTCGCGGCCCACCCCCAGGTCCACCCGCGCTCGCCCGACCGAGCGAGCGATCGACGGCGACTGGCCGACAAGCTCTCGGAGGCCGACTTCGCGATCACCCAGTTCTTCTTTGACGCCAACGAGTGGAGCGACCTGGTCGGCGAGTTGAGCGAGCTCGGCGTGACGCGTCCCGTGGTGCCGGGGATCATGCCGGTCACCACCCTCGCCGGCGTCGAACGGATGGCCGCGATGGGGGGTCCGGTGCCCGACCACCTCGTCGCGCGCCTCGCCGCGGCGTCGCGGTTCGGGCCGCTCGCGGTGCGCGCGGAGGGCGTCGCCGCGGCGACCGAGCTCTGCCGCGATCTCATCGATCGGGGCGCGCCGGGGCTGCACTTTTACACCCTCAACCGATCGACGGCCACCCGCGAGGTGCACGCCGCCCTCTACGGCGACGACGCGCCCGAGTCAGTCGACTAGGTCAGCGACCCCACCTCGAAGAGGTGGCCATCGGGGTCGCGAAAGGTCGCCGAGCGCAGCCCCCACGCGCGGTCGGTGGGGGCTTCGTCAAGGTCGAGCCCCCTCGAGACCATCGCGCGCGCGACGGCGTCGACGTCGTCGACGACGACCGTGATCTGGTGCGACGCCCCGGTGCCGGCGGGGGCGACCGCGTCGGCGAACTGGTTACGCGCGTTGTCGCGCCAGCGCAGGCCGAGGATCAGGTTGCCCCACTCGAACTCGGCGTAGGCGCCGCCGTCCACGGTCATGGCGAGGCCGACCTCGTCGCGAAAGAACGCCTTGGATCGCTTCGGGCTCTCGACGTAGATCATCGTGACGGCGCGCGGCGTCGTGGCCTCGGTCCCCATAGTCCCCCTCGCTAGAGCGTCAGAGTACCCGCGAGCGCGCGTCGGTGACTTTCGTCCCAAGGAGACCTATCCGCGCCGGACCGTAGGATGAGCGCCATGGCTGAGAAGATCACGATGAGCGCCGACGGCGTCCTCAACGTCCCCGACAACCCGATTATCCCCTTTATCGAGGGCGACGGCACCGGCGTCGACATCTGGCCCGCGGCGAAGCTGGTGCTCGACGCCGCGGCCAAGAAGTACGCCAAGACCATCGCGTGGAAGGAGGTCTTGGCGGGCGAAAAGGCCTTCAACGAGACTGGTGACTGGCTGCCCGAGCAGACCGTCACCGACTTTCGCGACCACCTGATCGGCATCAAGGGGCCCTTGACCACGCCAATCGGCGGAGGATTTAGATCCCTCAACGTCGCGCTGCGCCAGATCCTGGACCTCTACGTCTGCCTGCGCCCGGTGCGCTGGTTTCAGGGGGTCCCCTCGCCCGTCAAGCACCCCGAGCTCGTCGACATGGTGATCTTCCGTGAGAACACCGAGGACGTCTACGCGGGGCTCGAGGTCGAGGCCGGCACGCCCGACGCGGAGAAGCTCCGCGAGTTCCTGCGTGACGCGTTCGGCTGGCAGATCCGCGAGATGAGCGGGATCGGAATCAAGCCCATCTCCCTCGAGGGCTCCCAGCGACTGATCCGCGCGGCGATCCGCTACGCGCTCGACCACGATCGACCCACGGTCACCCTCGTCCACAAGGGCAACATCCAGAAGTTCACCGAGGGCGCGTTCATGAAGTGGGGCTACCAACTCGTGCGCGACGAGTTCGCCGACGTCGCGGTGGGCTGGAACGACTGCGGCGGTGAGCCCGACGGCAAGCTCCTCGTCAAGGACGCGATCGCCGACATCACGCTCCAGCAGGTCCTCACTCGCCCCGCGGAGTTCGACGTCATCGCGACGATGAACCTCAACGGCGACTACATCTCGGACGCGCTCGCGGCCCAGGTCGGCGGGATCGGCATCGCGCCCGGCGCCAACATCAACTACGTCACCGGTCACGGCATCTTCGAGGCGACCCACGGCACCGCGCCGAAGTACGCGGGGCTCGACAAGGTCAATCCGGGCTCCGTGCTGCTCTCGGGCGTGCTGATGTTCGAGCACCTCGGGTGGAGTGACGCCGCGAACGACATCGTGCGCGCGCTGGAGTCGACCATCGCCGACAAGATCGTCACCTACGACTTCGCCCGCCTCATGGAGGGCGCCACCGAGGTGAAGTGCTCGGAGTTCGCCGCGGCGATCGTCGACCGCCTCTAGTCAGGGAGAGAGATGACCACCCCCGTCCAAGTCACGGTCACCGGCGCCGCCGGTCAGATCGGCTACCAGTTGGTGTTTCGCATCGCGTCGGGCCAGCTCCTCGGAGCCAACACCCCCGTCGCGTTGCGACTCCTCGAGATCGAGCCCGCGATGAAGTCCTTGGAGGGCGTCTTGATGGAGCTCGACGACTGCGCGTTCCCACTGCTCGCCGGGGTGGAGGCGACGAGCGAC
>JBOGFU010000346.1:0-2996 GCA_050743545.1 Acidimicrobiales bacterium
GGGTAGAGCGTCGTCGTCACCGAGTCGGCCGCGGTGGTGGGCGCGAGCAGTTGCGCGAAGCTCTGGGGTGGCTGGGGGTGCGCCGTGAGGTACTGGTTGTACTGCGCCTCGAGCGACCAGTTCCCGTAGGTCGGCGAGTAGAAGCCCACGACCCCGCTCGTGAGCGACCCCAGCGGGTAGACCCGCTGCCAGGGCGAGTAGCCGAGGGTCGTCGGGATCGAGTCGGCGAGGATCGTGCCGTCGGCGGCGTAGATCCGCCCGCGCTGGTAGAGCGAGGTGCCCGCGTTGTTTCGCGGGTTCTGCAGCGACTGGTCCAGTGATTTGGACCGGAAGAACTGGATGTTGACGGCCTGGGCCGCGATGACGAGGAACAAGACGAGGATCCCCGTGGCGAAGATCGAGAGTCGTCGCGACACCTAGCCCGAGCCCTTCACCGTGGTCGTGGTGGTCGACGCCGGGGCGTGGTGACCGGTCTCGTGCCAGGTGTAGTTGAGGAAGTACGCCTCGTGCAGCGCCGCGGTGATCGACGGCTCGGGGATTGTCTGCTGGAGGTCGATGAGGTCGGCCGCGATGAGCTCGCTCGAGGAGTACCTGGTGTCGAAGGACTTCACCGGGTGGAACCACAGGATCCCCCCGGGCTGGCCCTGGTAGACGGCGATGGTGCCCTCGTCGTCGGCCAGGTAGTAGGTCGAGTAGGCAAACCAGTGCATGATCTGCACGAAGCCAATGCCCACGACCGCCAGCAGCGCGAACGCGGCGACGACGCGCCAGGTGAAATAGCTGCGCGGGTGGCGTCGCGTCGAGGGCGCCGCGCTCCCGGGGCTCTGGGGTGACGGACGCGTGCTCACGGTCCGGCGAACGGGCGTCGGCGGTGCCTCCACCTCGTCGAACTCGAGCATCACCGCGGTGATGTGGTCGCGACCCCCGGCCGCGCGCGCGGCGTCGACCAGCCGAGCGACGACCGTCTCGAGTGGCTCGTCGGCGCTGGCGATATCGCACAGCTCGTCGGCGCTCAGCTCGTTGCTCAGGCCGTCGCTGCACAGCAGGACCCGGTCGCCGGGTCGCGCGGCGATCGTCTGCACGTCGACCTCAATGTCGTCTTCGACGCCCAGCGCGCGCGTCAACTGGTGACGCCGAGGGTGCGACAGCGCCTCCTCGGGCGTGAGGCGACCCATCCGCACCCACTCCTCGGCGACGCTGTGGTCCTCGCTGAGCTGACGCATCGCGCCGTCGCGCAGTTGGTAGGCGCGTGAGTCGCCGACGTTGAAGAGCGTCGGGTAGACCGCGCCGCTGTCGTCGTGGGTGAGCCCGATGGCGATGACCGTCGTGCCCATGCCGAATCGCTCGGGGTGCTCGCGCGCGTCGGCGAGGACCGCTCGATTCGCGCCGTCGATCGCGCGGCTGAGCCCGTCGACCGTCGAGTCCTCGTGGAAGCGCGCCGACACCGTGTTGGTGGCCAGGGTCGCCGCGACCTCGCCCGCGGCGTGGCCGCCCATCCCGTCGGCGACGACCGCGAGCAGCCCGTCGACGTAGAGCGCGTCCTCGTTCAGGTCACGGACGAGGCCGGTGTCCGTGGCCGACGCGTACCGCCATCGCGTCACCGCACCACCTCGAAGAGCACACCGCCGACCTGCACGATGTCACCCTTCTCCAACAGAAGCCGTCCGCTCACCATCTCGTGGTTGACGTAGGTCCCGTTGGTCGACCCCAGGTCCTCGATCATGAGGTCGCCGCCGTCGTTGCTCACGCGGGCGTGTCGCGACGACAGGTACGTGTCGTTGAGCTGGAGGTCGCAGTCGCCCCCTCGCCCCACCGTCACCGCGACGTCGACGTCGACGCGCTCGCCCGCGTGCTCGAGCGGCTCGATGAACTCCAGCGCCATGGTGCTGGATCGACGCCGACGGCGTCCCCCGGGGCCCGCGTTGGCGGCGCGTGACTGAACGCTCGCGACGCGCAACACGCGCAGGAAGAAGAGCCCGGCCACGACCATGACCAGGACCTGGAGCGGTCGGATCGCCGCCGCGTAGTTGGTCGCGGTAATCGCTGGCGTCAAGCCATCTCAATCCGCAGGTGCAGCGTGGCGACCGTGACGTCGTCACGTGGCGACAGTGAGACCGCGGTGATTCGGTGGCCGTTGACGAACGTGCCGTTGGTCGAACCCAGGTCCCTCACCGCGACCCCTTCACCCGTTCGCCAGAACTCGGCGTGACGCCGCGACACGTTGGCGTCGTTGACCACGATGTCGACGTCGGGGCTTCGTCCGAGCACCAAGGGACGGTCGCTCAGCGCGAAGGACCGGCCGTCACCAGCCAGCACCCGAGGCTGACTCTCGCCGCCCACGAAGTCGGTCTTGACGGCTAGGTCGCCCATCTTGAGGTCATCGTCGATGAACACCTCGACCTTGACCGGGCCGACGAAGTTGTAGCCCTCGGTCAACGCGTGCTGGCGAACGGTCTCCTCGAGCTCTGCGACCAGGGCCTTTTGAAACCCCTCGAAGCGGTCGGCGTCGTCGGGGCCGAGCCACACGACGATCGAGTTGGGGCTCAGCGGACCCTGGTTGGTCAGTCGTCGAGTGAGGTCGACCTCGCGAATGATGCGCGCCCCGATCTCGATTGGCTGGAGCGCGTTCTTGAACGGTCGCGAGAAACTGCGCTCAAACATCCGCTCGAGGCGGTTTTCAACCTTCTTGAGCGCCATGGCCTTTCCAATCGTATCGGCCGCTATGGCTCCGCCACGTCCGACCCTTAGAGAGTCATCACGAGTCGACTAATGTTTCTGTCTCCCACGGGCGAGTGGCGAAATTGGCAGACGCGCAGGCTTCAGGTGCCTGTGTTCGAAAGGACGTGCGGGTTCAAGTCCCGCCTCGCCCACCACTGTGATGTCCCAGAAACTGTGATAGTCGGTATCCCAGAAACTCTGGAACCTCAGACCGCCTGGCCCACCACGATTCCTCGCGAGACTCCCGCCCGGTCACGAGCGGTGCCCACGACGCCACC
>JBOGFU010000347.1:0-1707 GCA_050743545.1 Acidimicrobiales bacterium
CCGTCGAGCAGGCGCTCACAGACTCGGAGTCGAAACTCCGTCGAGTATTGGAATGGCATGACTACCTCCGGGTAAGTCACGACCATTTTGTGACAAAGCCTGGACCACCAAACGGGGCTCAGGCCTAATGGCAGTCCCAACGGGATTCGAACCCGTGCCTCCACCTTGAGAGGGTGATGTCCTAGGCCACTAGACGATGGGACCCTGATCGGAGCTGCGCTCCGCTCGCTCGGGGGCAAGGACTCGAACCCTGAATAACTGGACCAGAACCAGCTGTGTTGCCAATTACACCACCCCCGAAGGGCTGGAACATCCTAGCAAGGGCCTACGGCCCGCCCTTCGGCCACGTGACCGACGGGCCGCTCGTCGTCCACGACGACAGCGTGTGGTAGCCGACGATGCGACCGACGCCGACGGCGAAGGTCTCGCGCAGGTAGTACCACCAGCGCGACCCGCTCTCCGCGGGAGCGTGCTTCACCGGTGCGGGCATCGTCGTGAGCCCCGCGCCCGACGCGATCGCCATCGCGCGGTACTCGTGGATCGGGTCGGTCACGCACAGCACGCTCGACAGGTGGTGGGTGTACATCGCGCCGACCACCGACGCGACGTTCTGCCACGTGTCGACCCCGGCGCCCACGATGACGTGCGACGCGGGCACCCCGTGGGCCTCGAGCCACGTCGCCGACACCCCGGCCTCGGTGAAGTGGTCGCCCTTTTGCTTGCCCCCCGTGACGACGACCCAGCCCGCGCGATGGTCGCGGTAGAGGGTGAGCGCGTCGCCCAGCCGCGCCGTGAGCTCGGGCGAGGGCCGGCCGTTGTCCTCCGCGGTGCCGAAGACGAGGATCGCGTCGGCGTGCGCGGTGCTGTGCTCGTGGCTCGTGCTCCAGATCTGGAAGAAGCCCACCGCGAAGTAGACGACGATCGCCCCCACGACCGCGCTCGCCAGACGGATGAAGAGCTTGAGGGGGCCGAGGATCACGTGGCGGCCCGCGCCAGGGCGTCGGACGCGCGCGCCAGGGTGCGCTCGCGGCCGAGCACCTCGATCGACTCAAAGAGCGGCGGGCCGACCAGGGTCCCGGTCACCGCGCAGCGCAGTGGCGCCTGCGCCTTGGCGAGCGAGGTGTCGAAGGCCTCGGCGACGCGGGCCAGGGCTTCGTGCAGGGCGTCCGCCTTCCACTCACTTTCCCCCATTGTCGCCAGCGCGGTGGCGCTCGCCGCCAACATGTCACGACCGTGGGCGGCATTTGTCACCACCTTGACGAACGCGGCGTCGTCGACGCGCACCCGCTCAACGAAGAAGAACTCCACCATCCCCGGGACCTCGCCCAGGGTCGCCACGCGGGTCTGGACGAGCGGCGCGACGCGGGCAAAGAGGTCAAGGTCGAACTCGGCCTCGGTGATCAGCGCCTCGCGGTCGCTCGGGCGCCACGACGTGAGGTGCGGCGCGACCCACGGCAGCGAGCGCGTGACGAACTCCTCGGGGCTCAGCGCGCGCAGGTAGTCGCCGTTGACGTGGGTGAGCTTCTTGACGTCGAAGAACGCCGGGGACGCCGAGACGTCGGCGAGGTCGAACTGCTCGACCATGACTTCGCGCGACGTGACCTCGTCGCCGCGCGGGCTCCAGCCGAGCAGCGCGAGGTAGTTGACGAAGGCCTCGGGCAGGTAGCCGAGGTCGCGGTACTCCTCCACCGCGACGGCGTCGCGGCG
>JBOGFU010000348.1:0-12023 GCA_050743545.1 Acidimicrobiales bacterium
CCGATCGGCGACCCCAGGGGCATCACCGCGACGCACCCGACCTGCTCGAGGCGCTGGGCGACCACGAGGTCGTCGGAGGTGTAGGCCCACACCTCAAAGCCGTCGCGCGCCAGCGTGTCGGCCGCGGTGAGGGTCTCGGTCGTGTCGGGCAGGAGGGTGTCGTCGTCGCCGATGACCTCGAGCTTGATCGCGGTCGTGTCGAAGGCCTCGCGCGCGAGCTGGGCGGTCTTGACCGCCTCGGCCGCGCTGTAGCAGCCCGCGGTGTTGGGCAGCAGCGTGAAGCCGAGCCCCTTCAACAGGTCGTAGATAGACCCGTCGCCACCCGGGTCAACGCGACGCAGCGCGACCGTGGCGATCGACGAGCCCGACGCGACCAGGCTCTCTTCGAGCACCGCCAGCGAGCGGAACCCGCCCGTGCCCATGACGAGTCGCGACGTCGAGCGTGTCGACCCGACGTCGAACAGATCGTCCACGTACTCCAGCGTACTAACCGCGCGGCGCCGCTCACTAGGGTGATCGGGGTGCCGCCGATCACCGTGCTGACGATCGCCGGGTCCGATTCGGGGGGCGGCGCGGGCGTCCAGGCCGACCTGCGGACCTTCGCCGCGTTCGGCGTCCACGCGACGTCCGCGATTACCGCGGTGACCGCGCAGAACACCCTCGAGGTCCGCGCGGTCGAGGTCGTCGCCCCCGACGTCGTCGCGGCCCAGGTCAACGCGGTGCTCGACGACTTCGACGTGCGCGCGGTCAAGACCGGGATGCTCGCCCAGCCCGCGACGGTCGAGCTCGTCGCCGCGATGGCCGCGGCCGGCCAACTCCCGGCCCTCGTCGTCGACCCGGTGCTGGTCTCGTCGACCGGGCACGCGCTGCTCGGCCCCGGCGGGGTCGACGCCTATCGCGACGCGCTGATCCCCCACGCGTTGGTGCTCACCCCCAACCTCGCCGAGGCCGCGGCGCTGTGCCGACGCGACGTGCGCGACGTGACGAACGTCGACGACATGGCCGAGCTGGGACGCGAATTGCACGAGCTGGGTGCTCGCTACGTCGTCGTCAAGGGCGGCCACTTCGCGCGCGACGACAGGCACGCGGGTCACTCCCCCGACCTCGTGGTGTCGGCGCACGGCGTGACCGTGCTCGACGCCGAGCGGGTCGCGACGAGCAACGACCACGGCACGGGCTGCTCGCTCTCGGCGGCGATCTGCGCGGGCCTTGGCCTCGGGCGCGGAGTAGACGACGCGGTGCGCGACGCCAAGTCCTTCGTGCTCGCCGCGCTGGCGGGCGCGGCGTCGTGGCGCCTCGGCCACGGGCGCGGCCCCATCGACCACTTAGGCTGGGGCGAGTGACCGACGAGGTCAAGCCCCCCCTCACCACCACCACCAGCATCCTGCCCGCGATGGCCGTGTTGATCGTCGCCGTGGTGACCCTGGCCGTCTTCCTCGCCATCAACTTCATCGCCAACCCGCGGGTCACCACGTCGTCGACCACGTTGCCGGTCGTGGTCGGCGGGCTCGGCCCGTCGAGCGCTCACCTGCTCGCGGGCTGCGCCCAACCCGACAACCCGCCCGTCAACATCTCGTCGGCGCTGCTCGTGCCGTCGGCCACCTCCGTCGTGAGCGCCGCGGCCGTCGACAACGCCGGCGCCGGTGAGTTCGACTGCACGGCCGCGTTTCTTACCCCGGCGACCTCGGCGAAGGTCCTGGGCTTCTATCGCGGACAGCTCGAGGTGCGCGGCTGGGACCTCTTTTCGCGCGGGTCGAGCCACGGCCAGCCCCAGCTGCTCTTTCAAAAGACCGGGTCGGACACCTTCTACTGGGTCGTGGGGATCACGGTGACCCAGACCGCGGGCACCACCACCCACTGGAGCTACCGAATCTACCAGAACTCCGGAACGGTCTAGGCCGCGACCGCGTCGCGCTGGGGGGCCGGCGCGACGACACGCTCGTCACAGACCCACGACCACAGCGCGAAGTTGAGCGGGTAGACCACGTAGCCGGCCCGCGTCGCCGTCGCGACGCAGATCAACACGGCGTAGGCCACCGAGAGCAGGGCCAGCAACTGGCGCAGGTTGATCGGCGAGTGGCGACGCAGGTAGCGCCCCGCGACGACCCCGCCGACGACCATCGTCACGGGCGCGAGGACGTGACCGAGCGGCGGCCACAGCGTGGTGAGAACGTGGCCGGGCAGCGCGCTCGCCGCGGGTGAGGTCACCCCCGACAGGCCGAGCGGGAATCCAAAGACGTTGACCATGAACGCGTGGGGGTTCTTCACCGCGAAGGGCAGCACGGTGACGAACACGATCGACGCGATGATCCACGCGGTGACCTTCCAGGTCCGCCGGTCGGCGCGATCGCGCACCACGAGCAGCGAGCCCAGCGCGAGCGGCCACGCGGTCAGCTTCATCGCGGCCGCGAGGCCTAGCGCGACCGCCGCGGTCACCGACTGGCGTCGCTGCAGCGCGGCCACCCCGAGCAGCGCGAGCGCGAGGATCGGCATGTCGTCGCCCCCAGTCGCAAGGAAGAGGGCCCCCGTCGGCAGGGCGAGCATGACCTGGGCCACCAGGATCTTCTTGCGCCGCGACGCCCGCAGCAGCCCGATCGCCAGCCCCGACACGAGCAGGGTCATGAGCGACATGACGATGCGCGCGTCGGTCAGCACGTTGCGGTCGTGGGTCGCCGCCGAGGGCAGGCCGAAGACCCCCATGAGCGGGAAGTACGGGAAGAACGACTCGAATGCCGGCACGCCCTTGACCGCGTCGACCAGGTGGCCGTCGTGTACGTAGGAGCGGTAGGGGTCGCGCCCGTGGATGATCGAACTGCCCGCGCGCTCGATCACCGGGACCTCGGGCTGGGCCATCGCCGCGGCGGTGGCGGAGTCCGTGTGGCGCCAGTGGGCCTCGAGCCCGAGGGGCACCGCGACCGAGCCCATCACGACGAGCGCGAGGAGCGCCACGCGCGACAGCACCTCGCGGCGCGGGCGTCGCCGGGCCATCCCCAGCGAGGCCAGCGCCGCGCCGACGTAGGGGCCGAGCGCCAGGTAGCCCCAGTGCCACTGCGCGGGCTGGGTCGACGAGGTCGCGAGTCCCAGCGCGAACACCGCGGACAGCGCGTAGAGAACGGCGTCGGAGCCCCACGGCCCGAGCGCGCCCCACCGTCGGACGACGTCGGCGCGCACCGCCGAAAGTCGCGCCACCACGAATCGAGTCTACCGGCGCGCTTCGCGCGGCTCGGGGCCCTCGGCGAGCGCGCGCCGGCGCGGCTGGCGCGTGACCGGGGGCAGGCGCTGGGTGAGGAATCGCGTGATCACCCTCGCGCACTCCTTGGGGTGCTCCTTTAACACGCCGTGGCTCGCCGCGGGCACCACGCAGAGCTGGGCCACGGGCAGGCTCTGGTAGAGGACGACGGTGTGCGCGAGGTCGACCGCGTCGTCGTCGCCGACCATCACCAGCACCGGGGTGGCGATCTGCGCGAGGTCGCTCGACGTGAGGTTCGGCTCGGTCGCGAAGAGGGCGAGGGACTTGTCGGCGACCGCGCGCGCGTGGCCCGGGCCGTCGGGCGACCGCGACCCGAAGTCGGCCGCCCACTCGTCGAAGTCCGGGCCGTCAAAGGTCAGGTTGGCGGGGTCGGCGACGCCGTCGACGTGAAAGTTTGACCCGACGGCGACGACGCGACGCACCAGGTCGGGCCGGCGCCGCGCGGTGAGCAGCGCGACGATCCCGCCGTCGCTGTGGCCCACGAGGTGGGCGCGCCGCCCGAGGAGGTCGAGGAACGCCACGGTCTCGTCGACCATCGACTCGTAGTGGAACGCCGCGTCGGTGTCGGCGGTGCGGCCGTGGCCGCGTCGGTCGAACGCCGACACGCTGAAGTCGCGCGCGAGGCGGCCCCCGATCGACCCGCGAAGGCTCCGGCTCGAGCTCAGCCCACCGTGCAACAGCACCAGCGCCGGCGCGCGCCCGCGCCCGACGACGGCCCACGTCGGGTGCCCGTTGAGCTCAACCGTGGCCACGGCGACACTGTACGTGGCCGTGGTCGCGACCCTACAGTGGCGCGATGCGCGGCTTTCTCATTGAAGAGACGGGCGACACCTTCCGCGCGGGGGTGAGCGACGTCGCCCCCGGCCCGCTCGACCCCGACGACGTCGGCGTCGACGTCGAGTTCAGCGGGGTCAACTACAAGGACGCGATGGTGGCCCGCGCCAAGAGCCGCGTGCGCCGCGTGGCGCGCCTGGTCGGCGGCGTCGACGCCGCGGGCGTGGTCGCCTCGTCGACCAACCCCGCGCTCCCGGTCGGCGCGCGCGTGGCCGTCCACGGCGGGGGCCTCGGGGTCTCGCGTGACGGAGGCTTCTGCGGGGTGGTCTACGCGCCCGCGCACCTCGTCAACCTGCTGCCCGACTCGGTGTCGACCCGCGACGCGATGGTCATCGGCACCGCGGGCTTTACCGCGATGGCGAGCGTGCTCGCGCTAGAGGCCCACGGCCTGGCCCCCGGGGCCCACGTCCTCGTCACCGGCGCCACGGGCGGCGTGGGCTCGATGGCGGTCACCTTCCTCGCCGCGCGCGGCTACGAGGTGACCGCGTCGACGGGCTCGAGCGCCGAGGCCGACTGGCTGCGCGCGCGCGGCGCGGCGACGGTCATCGGGCGCGGCGACATCGCCGACCACCCCGAGCGCGTGCTCGCCGCCGAGCGCTGGGACGCCGCGGTCGACTGCGTCGGCGGGCTCACCCTCCCCCAGATCCTGCGCAGCCTGCGCTACGGCGGCGCGGTCGCCGCGAGCGGACTCGTCGCGGGCGCGGAGGTGGACACGACCGTCTACCCCTTCATCGTGCGCGGGGTCAGCCTGCTGGGGATCGACTCGGTCGACATGGGAGTCGCCGCGCGCCTGCGCGTGTGGGCGGCGCTCGGCGACCAGCGCTCGCGCGTCAACTTAGAGCCCCTGGTCGACCGCGTCGCGCCCTTAGAGGAGCTGCCCCGCGCGCTCGGCGAGGTCTTTTCGGGAGCGACGCGCGGCCGGGTCCTCGTCGACCCGGCGGCGCGCTAGCCCCTACTCGTCCGCGACGATCGAGCCCACGCGCTCGCCGATCCCCGGGTCGCGCGCGACGAGCCAGGTCGCGTACATCACCGCGGCGACCGCGTAGGCCGCGGCGACCCACGGGAACCAGTTGTAGGGCGACGTCGCCGGGCTCGGTCGAGCCAGGTAGTACAGGGGCACGATGATGAGCAGCGCGCCGATCGCCGGGAGCACCGCGTGGCGCAGCGGGCTGTAGAGCTCGGGGTGGAAGCGCCGGTAGTAAAAGGGCAGTGCCAAGTTGCTCAGCAGGTAGACAATGAGCACCAGGATCGTCCCGAAGGTCGACGACTCGAAGAAGAAGTTGGTCGCGCTCATCGAGCCCGAGTACGCCGCGCCGCCGGTGATGTGCAGCAGCCCCCACACCCCGATCGTCGCCAGCGCGCAGCCCAGGAAGACGAAGAGCGCGTTGATCGGCGTGCGGCGCGTGTCGTGCACCTTGCCGATCACCTTGGGCAACAGCCCCTCGCGTCCCGCGTTGAAGATCAGCCGCGCCTGGGAGTTGGTGCCCGCGATGAGCGCCCCCAGCGTCGACGTCATGCCGGCGAGGAGCGCGAAGAAGAGGGCCGCGCCGAGCACGCCCTTGGCGACGCTGACGAAGGGGATCGCCGCGGACGTGAGGTTCCCCACGTTGTCCTTGAATCCCACGACCGTCGCGAACGCGAAGAGCACGTACGAACAGAGCATGATGATCGTCGAGGTAAAGACGGCCTTGGGAATGTTCTTGCGCGGGTTGTCGGTCTCCTCGGCGAGCGCCGCGGAGTTCTCCCACCCGATGAACAGGTAGATCGCGAGCGGGAAGCCGGCGAAGAGGCCGTGGAAGCCGTTGAGGATGTTCTTGGGCTCGAAGGGTCGGAAGTTTACCGACGCGTGGAACTTCACCAGCGCGACCACGCTCACGACGACCAACACCACCATCTCGAAGGCGAAGAAGAGCCCGGCGATGCGCGTCGAGATCGAGACCCCGCGAACCATCATGAAGACCGCGAACGCGAGGAAGATGAGCGTCCAGACGATCCACGGGACGTTCTCTAGGCCCGACACGTTGTAGTTCTTCATGATGATCTGGAAGAACCCGCCAACGATCGCGACGACCGACGACATCGCCACGATGTAGCCCGCGCCGGTCAGCAGCGCGGTGGTGACCGCGGTGCGGGCGCCGAAGGTCTTGCCAATAAAGGAGATGAACCCGCCCGTGGTCGGCAGCACCTTGCAGAACTCCGACAGGGTGTTGCCCAGGAAGAGGATCGCCAGCCCGGCGACAATGATCGTGAGCGGCGACGCGAGCCCCGCGGTGTAGGCGAGGTAGCCGAAGCCGAAGAAGAAGCTCATCGCCGGGCCGATGTTGGCCATCGTCGCCGCGGCGATGTCGATCAATCCCAACGCGCCCTGGTGGAGACGTTCGTGCTGGCCCGGGACGACCTCTAGTTTGGCGCCGAGCGACTCCGGCGTCATCCCTTGACTCATGGCGTTCCCTTCCGAGCCCGCGACACGGCACGGCGCTGTTGGCGCTGAACGTAGCGGACCCTCCGCCGCGTCCAGGGCCCGCGACAGGGGACTTTGGTCCCGGTTTTAGTAGAGCGGGCTCACCCACACGAGCCCACCGTCGCACGGCGCGGGGGCCACCGCGGGCGTCACCGGGGCCGACGACTCCCCCGCGGCGAAGCCGACGGACACCGTCTGGGCGCTCGGACAGGTCGTCTGTGACCCGGTGGGGACGTCGGAGTACGCCAGGGAGAACGTCAACGTGGCGCCGCTCGCCACGACGTGGCGCGTCGGTGCGGGCTTCGCCCGGCTGTCGAGGAACGTCACCGCGGTGCTCTGGCCGGGCACGTCGACGGTCCTCGACGTGAGCACCGCGCCGAGCCGGTCGAGCAGCGTCAGCGTCGGGTAGCCGTCCGCCGCGCACGACCCGGGCGACGTCTTGGTCAGCGTCACGGTCGCGTAGATCGTGCCCGCGGCGCCCTCGCCCGTGTTGTAGGCGCCGGAGAAGTCGCTGCCGGTGCACGCCGCGGTCGACCCGGTGACGGTCGTCGTCGTGGTCGACGCGCTGGCCGCCGTGGTCGTGGTCGTCGTCGTGGTCGTCGTGTGCCGACTCAGCGTGTAGATCGCGACGAACGCGAAGAAGATGGCGAGCGAGACGAGCCCGCGCCTCACCGGTTGAAGTCCTCGGGGCGAATCGTGTCGAGGAACTCCCGCAACTCCGCCACGAGGTCCGACTCCGAGGGCGCGTCCTCGTCGTCGCTGTCGTCGAGCTCCATCACGCGGCCCTCGGCCGCCATGAGCTCGTCGCTCACCAGGATCGGCGCGCCGACGCGCAGCGCCACCGCGACCGCGTCGCTCGGCCTCGCGGAGACCTCGACCTCCGCGCCGTCACGCACCAGGCGCAGCGTGGCGTAGTAGGTGTTGTCGCGCAGGTCCGTGATCTCGACCGAGAACACCTTGGCGCCGAGCGCCGCGATCACGTGACCCATGAGGTCGTGGGACATCGGGCGAGGCGTGTCGAGCTTCTGGAGCGCGTAGGCGATCGACGTGGCCTCGGGGGCTCCGATGAAGATGGGCAGGACGCGCTGGCCGCCCACCTCTTCGAGGAGGAGCAGCGGCGTCGACGAGCCCACGTCAACCCGCACGGCGCGCAGGATCACCTCCACCACGGGGCCAGCCTAGACGTGGCCCACCGCGCTCGGCCCGTCAGTCGAGGAGTGCGCTGAGCGCGCGTTCGAGCATGAGCCGCCGTAGCTCCTCGACGTCGCTCGCGACCCCGCGCACGGCGTCTCGCGCCTGATCGCGCGAGAGTCGACGCGCGGGCGAGCGCAGCGGCGCGGTGATCTCTTCGACCACGCCGACCTCGCGCTCCACGACGCGGCGCAACGCGCCGATCTGGCGGGCGTCGATGCCACGCGAGAGCAGCGCGCCGGCGGCGCGCGCGACGGCCACGTCGGCTGGGTCGGCCGAGTCGAGGAGTCCCAGCGCGTTGAGCTGGAGGGTGACCGTCGCGTCGAACACGGGGTCGTCGCTCGTCGCCTCGTCGCTCGCCCCGGGCTCGACGACGGTGAGGGGCGCGCGCGTGACCGGCGCGGGGGCCGTGACCGTCGTGGCGAGCGCGTCGCTCGCGGCGTGACGCGGCGCCGACGTCGGCGCGTCGCTCAGCAGGCCCTGCTCGACGAGACGCAGCCGCACCACGCGCAGGGGAACGAACTCCTCGTGGGCGAGCCGGATCGCCTCACGCAGGCAGGCCACGTCGCGCTCCGAGTAGAGGCGGTAGCCCTTGCGCGAGCGCGTCGGCTCGACCAGGCCCTTGTCCTCGTAGTAGCGAATCTTGGACAGCTCGATGTCGGGATAGTCCTGGCGCAAGAGGGCGTGGACCTCGCCGATTCTCATCCGCCCCCCGGGAACTGTCATGGCGCCGCCTCCCAGAACACCAGCTTGAACTTGCCGATCTGCACCTCGTCGGCCGAGTGCAGCGTCGTCTCTTCGACCCTCGCGCCGTTGACGTACGTGCCGTTGAGCGAGTTGAGGTCGCGCAGGGTGATCCGCCCGCTCGCCGTGCGCGTGAACACCGCGTGATGGCGCGACACCGACACGTCGTCGAGGAGCAGGTCGGAGCTCTCGTGACGACCGACCGACGTCGTCTCCTTGCCGAGCTCGACGTGCGTGCCGGTCGTCGGTCCCGTCGCGATCACCAACTCGTCACCGTGGGCGCCGCGCGGGCTGCGACTCGCGACCGGCGACGGACCGTCGGGCGCGGAGACCACCGGCACCGCGACGGTCTCGGGTGACGACGCCGCGACCTGGGGCGCGCCGCACGACCAGCAGAAATTCGCGTTGGCGTTGAGTATCTCTCCGCAACGTCGGCAGTGCACGGCTGCCACGATAGTGAAGATTGCCCCCGCCCGCCGAGGGACTAGTCGTGCGTCAGCGCGGCGTACGCGTCGGCGTCGAGCAGATGCGCGAGGTCGGGGTCGGCGCCCACGGCGACCTCGCAGATCCACCCCCGTCCGTAGGGGTCGGCGTTGACGAGCTCGGGGTGGGACACCAGGTCGGCGTTGACCGCGCTCACCGTGCCCGCGACCGGAGAGTAGATCTCCGAGACAGATTTGGTCGACTCGACCTCGCCGAGCGCGCCCCCCACGATGACCACCGCACCGACCGCCGGCGCGTCGACGTAGACCACGTCACCGAGCGCGTCCTGGGCGTAGTCGGTGATCCCGACGCGCACGGTCTCGCCCTCGACGCGCGCCCACTCGTGGTCGGTCGAGTAGCGCAGGTCGGTGGGGATGTTCACGACGCGAATCTATCCCAGTCGTCGCCCGGCCCGACCGGCGCGCAGCGCGGCCAGCGCCGGGCGCACGTAGCCCGCGAGCACCACCCACGCCAGGCTCAGGCCGAAGAGCCCGATCACCCAGCACGCGTCGCGCACGTCGCTCTGCCAGGCCGCGAGGCGCGCGTGGTGGTCGTTGGAGGTGAGCAGGAACAGCGGGAACGTCGTCATCAGCGCGAAGGTCGAGACCTTGCCCCAGAAGAGGACGTCGATGCGCGCCGCGCCCGCCGCGGCCAGGCCGAGCGTGACCCCCGAGACGATGACCTCACGCGCGAGGGTCGTCCCAGCGAACCACCAGGGGACCGCGCCCGCGGCGGCGACCGCGATCAGGCCCGTGATGACCAGCAGGCGGTCGGCCACCGGGTCGAGGACCTTGCCGAGCTTGGAGACCTGGCCGAGGCGGCGCGCCAGGAAGCCGTCGACCCAGTCGGTCGCGCCCAGCGTGGCGAGGAGCCACGCCGCGACGGCGCGGTGGCCCGTGTCAAAGAGCAACCACACAAAGACCGGGATAAACGCGAGGCGCACCGCGGTGACGAGGTTGGCCCACGTCCGCCACCCGGCGTCCGCCTCGTCGGCCATCCCCTAGGCGACCGTGATGGCGGGGTCGAGGTAGACGTCTTGGACCGCGCGCACGAGCGCGGCGCCCTCCTCGAGGGGGCGCTGGAAGGCCTTGCGGCCCAGGATGAGCCCCTGACCGCCGGCGCGCTTGTTGATGACCGCGGTGCGCACGGCGCTCGAGAGGTCGTCGGCGCCGTGGGACTCGCCGCCCGAGTTGATGAGGCCCACTCGCCCCGCGTAGCAGTTGACGACCTGCCAGCGCGTGAGGTCGATGGGGTGGTCGGTCGTGAGCTCGGAGTAGACCCGCGGGTCGGTCTTGCCGAAGTTGAGCGCGGTGTAGCCGCCGTTGGTCACGGGCTGCTTCTGCTTGATGATGTCGGCCTCGATCGTTACGCCCAGGTGGTTGGCCTGACCGGTGAGGTCGGCCGCCAGGTGGTAGTCGGCGTCGGCGGTCTTGAACGCGGGATTGCGAAGGTAGGTCCACAGCACCGTGAACAGGCCGAGCTCGTGGGCCTCGGCGAACGCCGCGGAGACCTCGCGCAGCTGACGCCCGGACTCGGGCGAGCCGAAGTAGATCGTCGCGCCGACCCCGACCGCGCCGAGGTCGGCGGCCTGGCGCGCCGACGCGAAGGGCACCTGGTCGTAGGTGTTGGGGTAGTGGAGCAGGTCGTTGTGGTTGAGCTTGACGATGAAGGGGATTTGGTGGACGTAGCGGCGCGACGTCGCGCCCAGGGTGCCCAGGGTCGAGGCGATCGCGTTGCAGTCGGCCGCGAGGGCGAGGTCACAGAGGCGCGCGGGGTCGAAGTAGGCGGGGTTGGCCGCGAAGCTCGCACCCGCGGAGTGCTCGATCCCCTGGTCGACGGGGAGGATCGACAGGTAGCCCGTGCCGCCGAGGCGCCCGTGGCGATAGAGGGAGCCCAAGTTGCGCACCACCGTGGGCGACCGGTCGGTGGTCGACGCGAACTCCCCGACGAAGCCCGGCCCGGGGAGGGTCAGCCACTCCTTGGGGAACGCGGTGGCCCGGTGCTCGAGCAGCGACGACGCCTCGTCACCCAGTAGCGCGGCAATATCCATGGGGCAATCCTACAAGACCCCCCACGCGCACCCCAGCGCGACTAGTCGACGCGCTTGGTCGACACGGGCGTGGTGCGCCGGCGACGGTTCTTCGACGGCGTGGAGGAGCCCAGCTCGGCGAGTCGGTCGCGCGCGTCGTAGGCGTCGGGGTCGGAGCGCACCACGCGCGAGAAGAGCTCGCGCGCCGACGTGGCGTCGCCGGCGCGGTCGTAGACGTCGCCGAGCGCGTACCAGAGACGCACGTGGCGATAGCCCGGGTTGCGCAGGTTGCGCTGACCGCCGGCGTGGACGAGGAGCTCGACCGCCTCGGCGAAGCGCCGCTGGTCGGCCCACGCCGCCGCCTGGACGATGCGCGCCTCCGTGAGCACGTCGGCCGACGGGCGAGCGTCCGAGAGCGTCGCGAATGTGCGCTCGACCGCGCGCCAGCGGTGCGCGGCCCGGTCGCAGTCCATGACGAGGGGCAAGTGCTGGGCGTCGCCGGTCAACTCAAAGTGCGCGCGCAGCTGCGTGCGCGCGATGGGCCATCGCTCCGCGCGGTAGGCCGCGAGCCCGGCGAGCTCGCGCACCGGGGCAACCCCCGGGACGGCGTCGACCACGCCGCGTGAGAGCCGCAGGGCCTCTTCGAAGCGGTGTCGGTCGTAGGCCGCGGCGGCCTTGGCCAACATGACCACCGTGCGTTCGCGCGCGTGCGCGGTGCCGGTGAAGGCCCGGCGGACCTCCGCGGCGAGGTCTCCGGGCAGCGTGAGGGGCGCGCGCTCGGGCTCGCGCGGAGTCGTCGCGCGGCGCGCCGGCTCCTCGTCGGCGATCCACGCGACCGACTCGGCGGGCGTCACCCGACTCGACGCGCGCCCGGCCATCTCCCGACCGGTGCTCGAGATGTTGGCCGCGCCGCGGCGCGCGACCCCACCCCAGCCGCGGGACCGCGCGAACTCCTCGTCACGCTGGCGCTTGGCCACCTCGGGGCTTAGCGGGGTCGACGATGAGCGGGTGGCGCGCGCGCCCTTGGGACC
>JBOGFU010000349.1:0-3327 GCA_050743545.1 Acidimicrobiales bacterium
TCGTGGTGCCGTGGCGATAGTCAACTGTGACCGTGAACGCCGTTCGCTGCGCCTCGGTGTTGGCCACCACCATGAGGGGAAGTTCGAGGTCGTCGGCCCGGGTGGACTCCACCGGGGCGCAGATCACCCCCGACGTGTGCTCGAGGAAGAACGCCATGTCGTCGGCGGTGACGTCCTGCGCGGCCATGATGAGGTCACCCTCGTTCTCACGATCCTCGTCGTCCACGACGACGACCATGCCTCCGTCGCGCATTGCGGCGATCGCTGACTCGATCGATGAGAGCGCCATCAGACCTCCACGTCCATCCGTACATCCTCGCCGACGCGCCGGACGGCGACCAATCGACCGCGGCGCAATGCGCCAATCGCCGCGGTGGTGAGCGTAGCGAGCGCGCCCCGGGTGCCAACCGCGCCCGCAAACGCCGGTGCGCTGTACCAGACCACTCGGTTCACCAGCCCGGCGTCCAGGAACGACCCGGTGGTCGTGGGTCCGCCCTCGACGAGCACCTGGATGATGTCGCGTCGGCCGAGCTCATCGAGCACGTCGCCCAGGTCACCGCTGAGCTCCAGGCACGGCCGCACGCGCGCTCGCTCCGGCGCGCGACCGAGCACCACCCGCAGGGGCTCTCGCACGCCATCGTCGAGCCGCGCCGTGAGCGCGGGGTCGTCGAGGCGCACGGTCGCCGCGCCCACCACGATGGCCTGGCTCTCCGCGCGGAGCTGATGCGCGTCGGCTCGCGCGGCGTCACCGGTGATCCACTGGCTCGACCCGTCGGCCATGGCCACCACGCCGTCGAGGGTCGACGCGACCTTGGCCACGACGTAGGGACGTCCCGTCGTGCGCTGCCACAGGTACGGCGCGAGCTGCGATTCGACCTCGTCGGCGAGGGCGCCGACGTCGACCGTCACGCCGGCCTCGCGCAGCGCCGCGACCCCACGACCGTTGACCCGCGAGTCGGGGTCCACTGTCCCCACGACAACCCGCACGACGCCCGCGGCGACGATCGCGTCCACGCACGGTGGAGTGCGCCCGTGGTGAGAGCAGGGCTCCAGGGTCACGACCAGCGTCGAGCCACGCGCCAGGTCTCCGGCGGCGGCGAGCGCGGTGACCTCGGCGTGCGCGCCGCCGGGCGCTGACGTGGCGCCCTCGCCCACCACCTCGCCCTGGTCGTCGAGGATCACTGCTCCCACCCACGGGTTGGGCGGCGCGTCGAGACGCGCGCGGGTCGCGAGCGACAGGGCGCGCGCCATCGCGGCGTCGACGTCCATCACGACGTGGCGGCCTCGCGCAGCGCGTGAGCCGCGTCGCGAGGGTTGGGCGCGTTGAAGATCGCCGACCCCGCGACGAGGACGTTGGCGCCCGCCCGCACGGCGATCGGTGCCGTGGTCGTGTCGATTCCCCCGTCGACCTCGATGTTCACGGGCAGGCTCGCGTCGTCCACCTCGCGTCGGGCCAGGGTGACCTTGTCCATCACGTCCGCGATGAACGACTGTCCGCCAAATCCCGGGAAGACCGTCATGAGCAAGAGCAGGTCAATCGAGTCAAGGAATGGCTCGACCGCGTCAAAGGGTGTGTCGGGGTTCGCCGCGAGACCGACGCGAAGCCCCAGCGCCCGCGCGTCGGCGAGCAGCGACGCGGTGGCGCCGACCTCGACGTGAACCGTGCACCCGTCGGCACCCGACTGGCGGAACGCCTCGAGGTACCGACCGGGTTCGCTCATCATGAGGTGGCAGTCGAAGAACCGGGAGCTGTAGCGCCTCAGCGAACGCACCACCGGCGGTCCGATCGTGACGTTGGGGACAAAGTGTCCGTCCATGACGTCGACGTGGAGCCAGTCGGTCTCGGCGTCAACCTCCGCGACCGCCGAGGCGAGCGCGCCGAAGTCGGCGGAGAGGATCGACGGCGCCACCCGCAGGGCCCCGACGGGACCGGCGTCGATCGTGGTCACGCCGTCAGCCTAGGTCTGGGCCCCGCGCCATCAGGTCCATCGCGCGGTCTCGGCGTTGAGCCTCGCGCCGATCCACCACGCGAATCCCGACATCGTGCGGCCACCCTCGGGCACGACGTCGTCGAGTTCCAGCCCACCGTCACGGAGCCCGAGGACGAGGTGGCTGCCCGCGACCATGACCGTGCCCGGCGCAGGGGCCGACTCCGCCGCGCGCGCCGAGACGACGCGCACTCGACGCCCGGCGACAATCGTGAACGCGCGTTCTAGGCGAACGGTTCGCAGTGCGTCGACGAGGGCCATCTCCGGATCAAGGTGATAGGTCTCGGGGCGAATCTTCGGGGCGTAGACGGGCTCGCCCACCTGGGGGTGGGGGCTGTTGAGGAGGTCGGGAGTGGCGAGGACCTCGACCAGCGCGTCCGCTCCCACGTCGGCGAGCTGGGAGGTGAGCGCGGACACGCTGAGGTCGTCCACCTCCACCGACCGCGTGAGGTGAACGGGACCGGTGTCGAGGTCGACGTCGAGGGACATCACCGACACCCCGGTCACGTCGTCGCCCGCGAGTATCGCCCGCTCGACCGGCGCCGCGCCCCGCCAGCGCGGCAGCAGCGAGAAGTGGACGTTGAGCATGGGCACCCTCGCCAGGGTCGCCGCGGGCACGAGCGCCCCGTAGGCGACGACGACCCCGCGCTCGACGTCGGCGCCGTCGAGCTCACCAAGTGAGTGGGCCACGGTGAGTCCGAGCTCGAGCGCCGCTTCGTGCACCGGGCTGTGGCTCTCGTCACCGCCTCGCCCCCGACGCCGGTCGGGGCGCGTGACGACGACGGCGACGTCGTGCCCCGAGCTGACCAGCGCGCGCAGCGTGGGTACCGCGGCCTGGGGTGTACCCAAGAACGCGAGGCGCACTCAGGGCTCCAGCAGGCGATGGAGGCCGTCGGGGTCGTTGGCGCGGGGTCGCACACCGCGCTCTCGCAAGAGTCGCTTGGCGTCGCGGCGCTGATCGTCGTCGAGCCTCTCGATCAGCAGCACACCGTCGAGGTGATCGACCTCGTGCTGGAATATTCTCGCCTCGTACTGGTCGACGTGCACGTCGAGCGCGTTGCCCTCGAGGTCGACGCCGACGAGGTGAACCTCGTTGGGCCGCACGATCTCCCAGCTGAGGCCCGGCACCGAGAGGCAGCCCTCCTCGTAGACCCACTCGCCCGCGGTCTCGACAATCCGAGGGTTGATCACGACCTTGGGGCCGTCGCCCTTGTCGTAGACGAACATACGCTTCTGGATTCCGACCTGGTTGGCCGCCAGGCCGACCCCCGGTGCCTCGTACATCGTCTCGATCATCCGCTCCGCCAGCGCCACGATCTGGCCGTCGACTGTCTCGACG
>JBOGFU010000350.1:0-3907 GCA_050743545.1 Acidimicrobiales bacterium
GATCATGGCCGTCATCGCGCTCGGGGTCCTGGAGCCGGCCAACGTCGCGGTGATATTTGAGATGAACAAGCCCGTCCCCAACGGCGCGCGCATCGAGCGGCTGATGAAGCGTTTCATCTACACCGCCGGCGTTACGGGCCTCATGCAGGTCGTCACGCTCGTCATCATGACCCGGCTGTCGTCGCGATGAGCGCCGTCCCGCCATCGTCCAACGACGTCGACCGGCCCTACCCGCCCATCGCGTGGCTCACCACCGGCGCGTTGGGCGTCATCGTGGTCGGCGGCATCCTCATGGCCTCGTACGCACCGCGCCGGGCCCCGTTGGGGATCGCCACGGCGCTGCTGATCGTCGGCGCGGTGTTGCTCGTGAGCGCCGCGGTGGCGCTGTCGAGGGTCGCGACGTTCTCCTGGACGACGTTTCGCAAGGTCTTCAAGTGGGCGCTGCTCGCGTACGTCCTCGAGGCGGGGATGATCGAGTTCGCCTTCCTGCGTGACCACACTCGCGGCTCCTCGCTCGCCATCGTGAGCGGGCTCCTCGTCATCTTCGCGACGTCGGTGCCCACGACGATTGCCTTCACCGTCGCGCGATTCGCCGAGCTCGATTAGTCGGCGGTGCTGCGCCGCACGCCACGAGACCTGGCGCGGTCGACGTGTAGTCGACGGTCTAGAGTCACCCCATGATTCCTGAGCCCAGTCGCGTCGGCACCGTTCCCTTCGGCGAGTTCGAAACGTGGTACCGCGTGACCGGCGAACTCGGGTTGGGTCCCGCACCCCTCGTGGTGGTCCACGGCGGGCCTGGCTGTTCACACGACTACGTCCTGGCGATCGCCGGCGTCGCCGAGACCGGACGCGCGGTCATCCACTACGACCAGGTCGGCGGGGGTCGCTCGACCCACATGCCCGAGCGCGGGGAGGACTTCTGGACGGTCGACCTCTTCCTCGACGAGCTCGACAACCTCCTCGACGCGCTCGGCGTGAGGTCCGACTACCACCTCCTCGGTCAGTCGTGGGGCGGGATGCTCGGCTCCGAACACGCCGTTCGCCAGCCGACGGGATTGCGCTCGCTCGTCCTGTCCAACTCGCCGGCGTCGATGGAGCTCTGGGTCGCCGGTGCCACTCGCCTGCGATCCGAGCTTCCCGACGACGTGAAGGGAGCGCTCGACCGTCACGAAGCCAACATGACGCTCGCGGACCCCGAGTACCTCGACGCCGCCGACGAGTACTACAACCGCCACGTCTGCCGGGTCGTTCCCAACCCCCCCGAGTACAACGTGACGTCGCGTCTGCTCAACGCCGACCCCACCGTGTACCACACGATGAACGGACCAAACGAGTTCCTGTGCATCGGGACGCTGAGGGGCTGGAGCGTCGTCGACCGGGTGGCCCGCATCGTGGCGCCCACCCTCGTCATCTCGGGCGCCTACGACGAGGCGACCCCCGAGTGCGTGCGGCCCTTCGCCGAGGGGATCCCTGGTGCGCGGTGGGAGGTCCTCGCCAACTCGAGCCACATGCCCTTCGTCGAAGAGCCTGCGGCCTACCTCTCGCTCGTCGAGGCGTTCCTCGCCGAGCACGACGGGTGAGTTGCGGGCCACGGGGTTCGGGACGATAATCACTCATTCACGCCTTTGCCGTGCCGATTCGATGTATTGAGATAAAGGGAGGGTCCGATGGCCCGCATATCTGTCAGGGGGCTGACGCGAGCGCTCGCCGCGCTCAGCGTCGTCACGTCGGTGGGCCTGGTGGCGGCGACGCCGTCGGGCGCCGCGCCGTCGGCGTTCACCTATCTCCCGGCCCACGCCGGCGGGACCGTGAAGTTGCTCGCGTCGACCGCGGGCGGCACGCTCGACCCCCAGGTCAACTACACGCTGCAGTACTGGCAGCTCTACCAGGCGACCTACGACGGGCTCGTCGCGTTCGAGAAGGTCGCCGGCCCGTCGAGCTTTAACGTCGTGCCCGACCTCGCGACCGCGATGCCGACGATCACCAACGGCGGCAAGACCTATACCTTCACCCTGCGCAAGGGGATCAAGTTCTCCAATGGTCAGTCGGTCACCGTCGCGGACGTGCAGTCGTCGTTCCAGCGACTGTTCAAGGTCTCCAACCCCAACGCGGGCAGCTGGTACAACTCGATCGTCGGTGGCGCCGCCTGCCTCTCCAAGCCCGCGACGTGCACCCTCGCGGGCGGCGTGGTTGTCAACGCCTCCACCAACCAGGTCGTCTTCAACCTGGTCGCGCCGGACCCGGAGTTCCTCGACCAGCTCGCGGTGCCCTTCGGAGCGATCCTGCCCGCGAGCGCACCGGGCAAGGACGCGGGCACCACGCCCATCCCGACCACCGGGCCGTACTACTTCTCCAAGTACGACCCGAACCACGAACTGATCATGAAGCGCAACAAGTACTTCCACGTCTGGTCGGCCGCGGCGGAGCCCCCGGGCTACCCCAACGAGATCGACATGGTCTTTGGCAACACCGTCGAGTCTGAGGTGACCGACGTCGAGAACGGTCAGGGCGACTGGGTCTTTGACTCGCTGCCCTCGGACCGGCTCCAGCAGCTCTCCACGACCTACGCCAACCAGCTCCACGTGAATCCGCTGACTGCGATCTGGTATCTGCCGATGAACACCAACATCGCGCCGTTCAACAACCTGAAGGCGCGCCAGGCGGTCAACTACGCGATCAACAAGGCGTCGACCGTCGCGCTCTACGGGGGCACCCAGCTCGCCCAGCCCGCCTGCACGATCCTGCCGCCGGGCTTCCCGGGACACGTGAACTACTGCCTCTACCAGAAGGGCACGGGGTCGACGTACGCGGGCCCGAACCTCGCGAAGGCCAAGGCGCTGGTCGAGGCGTCGGGGACCAAGGGTGACACCGTCGGCATTGTCGTCACCAATGACACGGTCAACGAAGCGGTGGGCCAGTACGTCCAGAGCGTGCTCAACTCCATTGGCTACAAGGCGACGCTCAAGCCGATCTCGGCCAACATCCAGTTTTCCTACATTCAGAACACCAAGAACAAGGTTCAGATCAGCCTGTCGCAGTGGTACCAGGACTACCCCGCGGCGTCGGACTTCATCAAGATCCTGCTGAGCTGTGCCCAGTTCCACCCGGGCAGTGACAACTCGATCAACATCGCGGGCTACTGCAACAGGGCCCTCGACGCGAAGATGGCGACCGCCGAGACCGAGGGCATCACCAATCCGACGGCGGCCAACAAGCTCTGGGGACAGATCGACCAGCAGATGATGGCGACGGGTGCCCCGTGGGTGCCGCTGTTCAACCCGAAGCTGATCGACTTCGTGAGCAAGCGCATTGGGAACTATCAGTTCTCGCGTCAGTTCTACATGTACGTCGACCAGCTGTGGGTGAAGTAGGCGGGGAGTCAGCTTCGACGGCGACCGACGCACCGCTCGCCGTAGTCGCGCAGAGCGCCAGGGGCCCTGAGAGCCCCTGGCGTTCTGCGCTGCGTCAAATCTGGCGCAACCGCGCGGCGATGGCCGCGCTCTACGTGTTCGTGCTCATGGTCGTGATCTGTCTCCTCGCGCCGGTCTACGCCCGCTACGTCGCGCACGTCAACGCCTTCACGTCGAACCTGCAAGGCACGTTTCGCCTGGGCCACCGCACGGTCCACGTCATGCAACAGAACACCCAAGGGTTGGGCCTTGGGGTCGAGCCGATCGGCCCGACGTGGAGCTTCTCGCACTACTTCCTCGGTGCCGACGACCAGGGCCGCGACGTGTTCGCCCGACTCCTCTACGGCGGTCGCAACAGCCTCCTCATCAGCACGGCGGCGGCGTCAATCTGCTGCGCGGTCGCGACGTTCGTCGGTGTCGCCGCCGGCTACTTCGGCGGCGTGATCGACTGGATCCTGTCGCGCGTCATCGACATCGTCTGGGCGTTCCCGGTGTAC
>JBOGFU010000351.1:0-4171 GCA_050743545.1 Acidimicrobiales bacterium
GCGCCTGGAGTATCGGGGCTACGACTCGGCGGGGGTCGCGTTGGTGCGCGCCGGCGAGACCTGGCGGGCGCGCACGTCGACCGGTACCGAGTCGGTCGCCGCGCTGCGCGGGGAGTGTCGTGGCGCGCCGGGGGGGTTCTCCTCGGGGATCGGCCACACGCGGTGGGCGACCCACGGCGCCCCCGAAGTGATGAACGCCCACCCGCTGGTCGACTGCTCGGGGCGCGTCGCGGTCATTCACAACGGCATCATCGAGAACCACGCCGCGCTGCGCGCCGACCTCGTGGGTCGTGGTCACGAGTTCACGTCGGTGACGGACTCGGAGGTCCTGGCCCACCTCGTCGAGGAGAGCCGCGCCTTGGGCCTCGAGCTCCTCGACGCCGTGCGCGCGAGCCTGCTCGTCGTTCGCGGGGCGTTCGCGCTCGCGGTCATGGACGCGACGGAGCCCGACGTCATCGTCGCCGCGCGTCGGATCTCTCCACTGGTGGTGGGCACCGCGCCCGGCGTGACCTACCTGGCCAGCGACGTGCCGGCGATCCTCGACCGTGCGAGCGCGTTCTACGCGGTCAACGACGACGAGGTCGTGCGCCTCGGGCCCGAGGGCTTTCGCGCGGTTGACCTCGAGGGCGGTCCGGTGCGGCTGCGCCAGCTGGCGATTGACTGGGACCTCGAGACCGCTCAGAAGGGCGGCCACGACGACTTCATGATCAAGGAGATCTTCGAGCAGCCCGACGCGCTGCGCTCGACCCTGCTCGACCGCCGACGCGCCGACGGGGTCATCCGGTTCGACGAGCTGCGCATCGCCGACGACGAGCTGTGCGACGCGCGTCGCGTGGTGATCGTCGCCGCGGGGACGTCGTATCACGCGGCGCTGGTGGCGAAGTACGCGTTTGAGCGCTGGGCCCAGGTGAGCGTCGAGGTCGACATCTCGAGTGAGTACCGCTACCGCGACCCCGTCGTCGAGGTCGGAACCCTGGTCATCGGGGTCTCCCAGAGCGGCGAGACCATCGACACGATCCAGGCCATGCGCGAGGCGCGCCGACGTGGCGCGCGCGTCGTGGCCGTCGCCAACGTGGTGGACTCCTCGCTGGCGCGAGAGGCCGACGCGGTGCTCTACACGCGCGCGGGGCTCGAGGTGTCCGTCGCGTCGACCAAGGCCTACGTGGCCCAGGTCGCCGCGCTCGAGTTGCTGGCCCTGCGCCTCGCCCAACTGCGCAAGACCCTCGCCCCCGACGACGTCGACGCGCTCGTGCTCGGGCTGAGCGCGGTGGGGTCGCTGGTCGCCACGACCTTGGGCCGTCGTGACCAGGTCGACGTGGTCGCGCGCGAGCTCGCCGGGGCGCACGACTTCTTCTTCCTGGGCCGTCACGTGGGCTTCCCGACCGCGCTGGAGGGCGCGCTCAAGCTCAAGGAGGTCACCTACCTGCACGCCGAGGGCTACCCGGCGGGCGAGCTCAAGCACGGCCCGCTGGCGTTGATCGAACCCGGGGTTGTCGTGGTCGCCGTCGCGACCGACCCCGCGCTGCACGAGAAGATGCTCTCCAACCTGGCCGAGGTCAAGGCCCGCGGCGCGAGCGTGGTGGTGGTGGCCAACGACGACGACGCGCAGATCGACGCGGTCGCCGACTTCGTGCTGCGCGTCCCGGTCACCGAGCCGCTCTTCGCGCCGATGGTGGACGTCGTGCCACTTCAGCTGTTCGCCTACGCGATGGCTCGCGGGCTCGGACGCAACGTCGATCGCCCCCGCAACCTCGCCAAGACGGTGACGGTCGAATGAGCGCGGGGTCTCGCGCGGGGGGCGTTAGTGCCCGTTGAGGGCGTCCGGCGTCCGGCGTGGGCGGAGATCTCCACCTCCGCGCTGGCCCACAACGTCGCCGAGCTCCAGCGCGTGCTGGGACCGAGCGAGCTGTGCGCGGTGGTCAAGGCCAACGGCTACGGCCACGGCGCGCCGCTCGCCGCGGGCGCGTTGGTCGGCGCCGGCGCGCGGAGCCTGGCGGTGGCCATCGTCGACGAAGGAATCGAGCTGCGCAACGCGGGGTTCGCCGAGCCGGTCCTGCTGCTCGCGGAGATCCCCGCCGCGACCGTGGGCGACGCGCTCAACGCGCGCCTCACGCTGACCGTCGGGTCCCTCGAGGGCTCCCGCGCGGCGGTCCGCGCGGCCGAGTCGGCGGGCGGGCGCCACCGCGTCCACGTCAAGGTCGACACCGGCATGCACCGGATGGGCGTCGCGCCCGACGCGGTGGACGAGGTCGTCGACGCGCTGCTCGCCTCGGACGCCATCGACCTCGAGGGCCTCTACACCCACTTCAGCGTGGCCGACGGCGACGAGGACGTCGACCGCGACTTCACGCGCGCGCAACTCACTCGCTTTGATGATGTCGTGGCGCGCCTCGGCGCCCGCGGCGTGGTCCCGCGCGTCCTGCACGTGGCCAACAGCGCGGGGGCGCTGGCCTACCCCGAGTCACGGCGTTCGATGTCGCGCGTCGGGCTCGCGCTCTACGGCTACCTGCCGGGCGCGTGGACCGGCGACGCCGCGGGGGGCGTTGGACTACGTCCCGCGCTGACCCTGCGCGCAAAGGTCGTCGCGTCGCGACTCGTTGACGCGGGCGAGCGACCGAGCTACGGGCGCCGTCGGGCCCTGAGCCACTCGTCGTGGGTCGCCACCGTCCCCTTCGGCTACGCCGACGGCTACCCGCGTCGCCTCTTCGACGCCGACGCCGAGGTCCTGATTCGGGGTCGGCGCTACCCACTCGCCGGTTCGGTGACGATGGACCAGTTGCTCGTCGACTGTGGCGATGATGAGGTTCGACCCGGCGATGAGGTCGTGCTGCTCGGGCGTCAGGGCGACGAGGAGGTTACCGCCGAGGAGTGGGCGCGTCGCGCCGGCACGATCTCCTGGGAGATCCTCTGCGGCATCGGCGCGCGCGTTCCTCGCGTCGTGGTGGACTGATGACCCTCGACGTGGTCGCGCTGAGCGCGTGCACGAAGTGTCGCCTCGCCGAGACGCGCCAGCGCGTCGTCATTGGCACCGGCCCCACGGACCCCGTGTTGATGATCGTCGGGGAGGCGCCCGGTCGAACCGAGGACGAGGGCGGTGAGCCCTTCATCGGGCGCAGCGGCAACCTCTTTTGGCGCCTGCTGCGCGAGGAGACGGGGCTCGTGCGCGACCAGTGCTACGTGACCAACACGGTCAAGTGCCGACCGCCCGACAATCGCGTGCCGGAGCGAGACGAGCTCGACGCGTGCCGGCCGTGGCTCGACGACCAGCTCGCCGACGTCGCCCCGCTCGGCGTGCTGGCGCTCGGCGCGGTCGCCGCGCGCGAGGTGCTGGGCCTGCGCGGGGCGATGGCGGCGATTCACGGCCAGGTCGTGTCCGTCGCGGGTGCCCCCGGGCTCGCCACGTACCACCCCGCCGCGGCGCTGCGCAACCCGAGCCTGGCCCAGGTCATCCGCGCCGACCTGCGCGCGGTGCTGGGCGCGCTGCCCCGATCGTGAGCGCGCGACGCCGCGAGGGCGACGCGGCGGGGACCGCCGCCGCGGGCGAGCGCTTCGCGTCGGTGCTGCGCGCGGGCGACGTGGTCCTGCTGACCGGTCGCCTCGGCGCGGGCAAGACGACCTTCGTGCAGGGCGTCGCGCGCGGCCTGGGCGTGACCGATCGCGTCACCAGTCCCACGTTCACGATGGTCCACGAGCATCGGTGCCACAACGCGCGGGGCATCGAGACACTCCAGCACGCCGACCTCTACCGGGTCGGTGGCCTCGCCGAGGCCCTCGACCTCGCGATCGGCGAGCTCGTCGAGGAGTCGGCGGTCGCGCTGGTCGAGTGGGGCGAGGTCGCCGCGCCCGCCTTCGGCCCGCGGGTGATGACCGTGGAGGTCGTGGTCGACGACGACGACGCTCGATCGATCACGGTGGCCGGCGAGCTCAGCGAGGACCGCGGCGCCGAGTTGGGGCGATGGGCGTCGTGAACCTGCTGGCGATCGAAACCGCGACCCCGGCGTGCGCGATCGGGCTGCGCGTCGACGGTGCCGACGACGTGAGGGTCCTCGACCGAGATCGTCGTCACACCGAGGTGCTGACCGCGGGGATCGCCCAGGCGCTCGCCGACGCGGGGATCGGCGCGCGCGGCCTCGACCGCGTTGTCGTCGACCGGGGCCCGGGGCTCTACACC
>JBOGFU010000352.1:0-1669 GCA_050743545.1 Acidimicrobiales bacterium
AACTGTTCGTGGTCGCCGACCTCGAGCGCGTTGACCGGGGACTTCCCCCGTACCTCGGTCTCAACGCTGCCTTGACGTCGGCGGCCCAACACGCGGCCGCGACCCGGAGCGATCCGGGTGTCGCGGCCAACTTCCCGATGGGCACCGACCCCCAGGGCTCCCCGTCCTTCGGTGGCGCGTGGGCCGGCGGGTTCAACGTCCTTGTCGCCGACTACGTGTGGATGTACGACGACGGATGGGGCGGCGCCGGACAGACCGCCAACATCGCCTGCACGTCATCGGGTGCGGCGGGCTGCTGGGCCCACCGCGATGAACTCCTGGGCTCGGACCCGGGATTCAACCCCGGGGTCGGCCTCGGGTGCACGACCTGCGAGATGGGGACCGGCTTCGCCCTTGTCAACGGGACGTCCGCGTCGTTCGTCGTCCTGATCGAGATGCCCAAGTCGGGCCAGCCGCCCATGACCTTTACCTGGGCCCAGGAGCTGAGCAGTTTCTAGTCGTTCCGGCTAGGCCGTCGACTCGGCGGATTCGCGCCGGCGCAGGCGCCGGGTCCAGCGACGAAGTCGCTCCTCGCCAATGACCACCGCGGCGATGGCGAGCGCGGAGATCGCGTAGAGCAGCGGGTAGTAGCGGAATCCTCGGAAGGCGAACGTGACCACGTGGCGCCCCGGGGTCACCTCGACCCCGACGAACGCCGGCGCGAGCATCACCGTGGTCGCGGCGTGCCCGTCGACGGTGACCGTCCATCCGGGGTCGAAGGTTGACTTGAGGAGGACGACGGCCTGTCGAGTCGCGTCCACGTCGGCGGTGACCGTTCCCGTGACGAGCGAGTTTCTCACGTGACTGACGCTCCCCGCGGGGCCACTCGCCGTCGCGCCCGCGGCCAGCGTGGGGGTGGCCGCGGGGCGTCCGTCAAAGGCAATGGTCGGATAGACACCCAGCCCGGGCGAGGCCGAGTGCAGGAACGCGGTTGTCTGAGCCCCAATCGTGGTGGAGTTCGCGCTGATGGTTCCCTGCGTGTCGATCACCTGAACGATGCTCGGCGGCGCGTAGGTCCACAGCGTGTACGTGCCCCGACTCTCGATGAAGGTCGCGGGGACCGGTGGCGTGTGCCCGGCGGGCAGCAGCAGATAGTGAACGTCGAAGGCCTGGAAGTCGCCCGGGTTGGTCTCGTCAAAGGAGGTCTCGGAGTTCATCATGAGCGACGATGACCACAGCCCGAAGCCGACCGGGTCGACGACGCCGTCCTCGGCGAGCCACTGAAAGACCGGCACCGCGCCGACCGTGAAGCCGAGGCCCCAGTTCGAGTCCAGCCCGGCGTAGGTGCGTCCCCCGCCGTGTCGGGCGATGTAGCTGACGAGGACGTTGAGCTGGGCCCCCGCGGTCTGGTCCTGGCCGCGTTGATAGGCGATCTCTCGAGCGTCCTGGGACCCGAACGACGTCAGCTCTACGAACGCCGGGGTGAGCGCGGCGAGCAGGGCGACGCCCGCGAGGGGGATTCGCAGCCGTTCGTAGCGTCGCGTCGCGTCGGGCGACAGCCCCCGACGCCGAACCCGCGCCTCGATCGACGCCGCAATCCATCGCGCGACGGTGACTGCGCCCACCCCCGCCATGAAGAGCCCCGCGAGTTGGACCCCCGACACGTAGCGCTGGAGCAGGAGGCGGCCAC
>JBOGFU010000353.1:0-8420 GCA_050743545.1 Acidimicrobiales bacterium
CGTCTCGACCGGCGCCGTCGTCGACGCTGTGGAGCGTGACCCCGGCGTGCACGAGCATCTCCTCGGTGGTCGTTCGCGTGCGAACCGCCTCGTGAACGATCGTGTGGCCAGCCGCGCCGAGCCCGCAGAGCAGCACCGCGGACTTGACCTGGGCGCTCGGCACGGGCACCGCGTAGTCGATTGCCCGCGGGGCGTCGGTGCCCACCACGGCGATCGGCGCGCGTACGTCGTCGCCGTGGCCCGTGACGCTCGCCCCCATCAGTCGCAGGGGTTGGGCGATTCGGTCCATGGGTCGACGTGACAGCGACGCGTCCCCCACGAGGGTGTGCGCACCAGGGATCCCCGCGACCACCCCCGCGATGAGGCGCATCGTTGTTCCCGAGTTCTCGCAGTCGAGCGGCGTGTCGCTCGCGTGGAGCCCGTGCGCGGGGCCGTGCACGCTGACGTGGTCGGCCGCGGCGGTGACGCGGGCGCCGAGTTGGGCCACGATGCGCGCGCTGGCCGCGACGTCCGCCCCGCTGGAGAGGCCGTAGATCGCGCTCGTCCCACTGGCCAGCGCGCCCAAGATGAGCGCGCGATGCGACGCGCTCTTGTCGCCGGGCACGCGCAGGGTCCCGCGCACGCGCGCGGCCGGACTCACGGAGCGGGTCACCGCTCGCGCGCCACGCTAAAGCCGAGGCCACCCAGGGCGACGAGGAAGTCATCCGCGCGACGGGCGTCCACGGCGAGGAGCAGGGTGCCGCCCACGCCCTCGATACCGTGGGCGATCTCGATGTCGAAGATGTTGACGGTCATCTCCGACGCCGCGGTGGTCACGCGAGCGAGCTGACCGGGTTGGTCCGACACCGCGACGCGCAGGTAGGCCAGCTCGTCGGCGTGCAGCGCCCGCCCCGGGAGGCGGTGGCGGGCCTCGGACGCCGCGCGCAGGCTGTCGGCCAGCGCGGTACGGTCCCCCGCCTCGAGCGCGCCGCGAAGGTCCGAGAGGCGTGCGGCGAGCGCGCCCAGGGTTGCCGACACCGCGACGCGGTTCTCCACGAGCACGTCGGGCCAGATCGCGGGGTCGCCCGCGGCGACGCGAGTCATGTCGCGAAAACCCCCGGCGGCGAGTTGGAGCAGCACGGCGTCGGACTGCGCCGCCTGCGCGGCTTCGTTCATGAGCGCGCCCGCGACGAGGTGGGGCACGTGGCTCGCGAGCGCGACCAGACGGTCGTGGTCCGCGGCACTCACCGCGACCACGTTGGCGCCGATCTCGCGCAGCACGCCGTGCAGTCGGCTGTAGGTCGCGGGCGACGTCTCGGTCGTCGGGGTCAGGACCCACGTGCACCCGACAAAGAGGTCCGCGCGGGCGCCGGCGAGGCCACGCTGCTCCGACCCGGCCATCGGGTGGCCCGCGAGGAAGCGCGGGTCGCCCACCGCCGCGACGATCGACGACTTGACCCCGGCGACGTCGGTGACCACGAGGTCCGCTCGGGTCGACGCCGCGAGCAGCGCCCGGGCCGCGTCGGCGACGGCCCCCGCGGGGGTCGCCACCACCGCGAGCTCAACCGATCCGTCAAAGCCCCCCGACTCGACGACGCCCTGGTCACGCGCGCTCGCCAGGGTCACCCCGTCGGCGTCGTCGCCGCTGACTCGCCAGCCCGCGGCGCCCAGCGCCTTGGCGCACGACGCACCGATTAGGCCGAGCCCCACGACGTGGGCGCGGCGGCTAGTCGGGGAGGTCATCGCGCAGCGACTGCGCGCCGCGCAGGTAGACGTGGTGCAGGTCGCGCGCGGGGCGCTCGCAGTAGGCGTGCACGAGGACCCGGATGCAGCGCGCCATCGCGCCGGGAACGTCGATCTCGCTCGCGCACAGCAGCGGCACGTCGCCAAAGCCCACCCCGCGCGCCGCGGTCGCGGGGAAGGTCGCCGTCAGGTCCGGGGTCGTGGTGAAGATGACGCTCACGACGTCGTCGTGGCCCAGGCCGTTGCGCGACAGGAGCTCGACCAGGAGCTCCTGGGTGGCCTCGGTGATCTCCACGGACGTGTCCGCGGCGCAGGTCGTCGCACCCCGCAGGCCCCGCAGCGTCGGCGTCGTCATGGCGAAAGCGTAGAGGGCTCGTCGCTGTCGAGACCAACCGACTCCATCAGGCGGCGAACCTCGGCGGTCGAGAGCGGTCGCGAGACCCCGGGGGCCAACGTGGCGTCCTGGATGGGCCCGATGCGCGTGCGCACGAGTCGCGTGACCTCGTGACCGACCGCGGTGCACATGCGGCGGACCTGGCGGTTGCGACCCTCGTGGATCACGATGCGCAGGAGCCCCTCGCTGACCCGACTCACCTGGGCCGGCGCGGTCAGCCCGTCGTCGAGCTCGACGCCCTCGCGCAGTCGGCGCAGCGCGCCGGGCGAGGGGTCGCCCTCGACGCGCACCAGGTACTCCTTGGCGACGCCCGAGCTCGGGTGGGTGAGCAGGTGCGCGAGTCGCCCGTCGTTGGTGAGGACCAACAGCCCCTCGGTGTGCAGGTCGAGGCGCCCAACGGGAAAGACCCGCACCCCCGCGTCGACGAGGTCCATCACGGTGGGCCGCCCCTGGGGGTCGGTCACCGTGGTCACCACGCCGTCTGGCTTGTTGAGCAGGAAGTAGACGCGACCGGGCGCCGTGGGTGCGAGGGAGCCGTCGACGCGGATCTCCGCGGTCTCGGCGTCGACGCGGTTGCCGAGCTCGGCGACCCGACCGTCGATGGTCACGCGGCGCTCGACGATGAGACGCTCGCACGCGCGCCGCGACCCGAAGCCGGCGCGCGCCAGGGACTTTTGGAGTCGCTCGCCCTCGGGCACTAGGCCTCCCCCAGCGAGTCGCCCTACTCGCCGGCGAGCTGGTCGGCGAGCTCTCGCGCCACGTCGACCGTCGGCATGAACTCCTCGATCGGCGGCAGGTCGCGCAGCGACGCGAGGCCCAGCCGGTCGAGGAACGCCTCGGTCGTCGCGTAGAGGATGGGCAGCCCCGGGCCCGGCGCGCGCCCGCACTCGGCGATGTAGCCGCGCTGCTCCAACAGGCGACAGACCTTGTCGACGTTGACCCCGCGCAGCGCGCTGATCTGGGCCCGGCTGATCGGCTGGCGGTAGGCGACGATCGCCAGGGTCTCGAGCGCCGCCGAGCTGAGGCGGTGCGACACGTCGCGGTTGGCGAAGCGCGTCACCCACTCGGCGACGTCGGGCGAGCTGCGCAGCTCCCAGCCGCTCGCGAGCTCCACCAGCGCGAAGCCGCGGCGCTCGTCGACGAAGCGCTGGCGCAGCTCGCGCAGGGTCTGGGTCACCGCGCTCGCGTCGGCGTCGGCGACGTCGGCGAGCTCCTCGGCCGAGATCGGCTCGAGCGCGACGGTGAGCATGGCCTCGAGTCGCTGGGCCAGCGCGGCGTCATCCCTCATAGGCGTCCACGCGTTCGACGTCAAAGCGCGGCGCGTCGTCGCGCCAGAGGATCGAGACCTCGCCGAAGGTGGTCCCCTGGCCCAGGTCGACGTGGCCGAGCTTGCACAGCTCGAGCAGCGCGAGGAAGTGGACGATCACCTCGATGCGCGTGGGCAGGTCGCCGACCAGCTCGGAGAACGTGACCGGGCCCAGCGCGGGCAGGTTCAGCACGAGCGCGGCGACGGTCTCGGCGACGGTGACCGCGTCGACGGTCACGTGGTGGAGTCGCACCACCGGCACCGGGCGCTCCTCGATTCCGCGCAGGTAGGCCGCGGCGAGGTCGGCGACGGTGACCCCGGCGAGCAGGTCCGGGGGGTGGACGACGAGCCCGTCGTCGACGCCGCGCAGGCGCGGCAGGCTGCGACCCGCGCGCTCGAAGATCGACACCAGCGCGTCGGCCAGCGCCGCGTAGGTGCGCAGCTCGAGGAGGCGCGCGAGGAGCACGTCGCGCTCCTCCCAGCCCACGAACTCCTCGTCGGGCTCGGCGTCGTCGGCGCCGGGGAGCAGGCGCCGGCTCTTCATCTCGAGCAGGATCGACGCGACGAGCACGAACTCGCTGAGCTCCTCGGTCGCGACCCCGCCGTCGCGCAGCCGGGAGACGAACTCGTCGACCACGGGGCCCAAGGGCACGTCGAGGACGTCCATGTCGTGTCGTCCGATGAGCTGGAGCAGGAGCTCGATCGGCCCGGAAAACGACGGCGTCGTCACGACGTAGGTCATCGTGACGACACTACCGGAGCCCGGTCGCGAATCTCGGCGCCCCTACGATGGTGGCGTGCGCGTGCTCTCGGGGATCCAGCCGTCGGGCACGATGCACCTGGGCAACTACCTTGGCGCGTTAAAGCAGTGGGTCGACGTCCAAGACGCCGACGCGTTCTACTGCGTCGTCGACCTGCACGCGCTGACCCTCGACATCGACCCCGCGCAGCTGCGCGAGACGACGTCGGACAACCTGGCCGCGCTCGTCGCCGCGGGGCTCGACCCCGCGCGCTGCACGATCTTCGTCCAGAGCCACAACCCCTACCACGCGCGCCTCAGCTGGCTCTTGGAGTGCGTGGCCTCCTACGGCGAGCTCAGCCGGATGACCCAGTTCAAGGAGAAGTCCGGGCGCAAGGCCGGATATCGCGCGGGGCTCTTCACCTACCCCGTGCTGATGGCGGCCGACATCTTGCTCTACGAGACCCTCGACGTGCCGGTCGGCGACGACCAGCGCCAGCACCTCGAGCTCACCCGCGAAATTGCCGAGCGCTTCAACAACCGCTACGGCGAGACCTTCGTCGTGCCGCGCGCGGTGCTCCCGCGCGCGAGCGCGCGCGTGATGGACCTCCAAGAGCCGACCCGCAAGATGAGCAAGTCGGTCTCGTCGCCCCAGGGCTCGATCTACCTCATGGACTCGCCCGGCGACATCGAGCGCAAGATCAAGCGCGCGGTCACCGACACCGACGGCGAGGTGCGCGTCGACTGGGAGTTAAAGCCCGGTATCACCAACCTGCTCGAGATCTTCGCCGCGCTCTCGGGCGAGAGCCCCGAGTCCGTGGCGTCGCGCTACACCCGCTACGGGGACCTAAAGACCGACCTCGCCGCGCTCACCGTCGCGACGCTGGCGCCGATCAGTGCGCGCTACGCCGAGCTGCGCGCGGACCCGGGCGCGCTGCGCGCGATGGCGCTCGAGGGCGCCCAGCGCGCGGCCAACGTCGCCGGACCCGTCTACGAGCGCGCCGCGGCGGCCATGGGGCTCTAGATCAGGCGGTCGAACCACCAGTTCTGGAGGCGGCCGAAGCCCAGGTCAGAGTGAAAGGCCACGGCGTTGGCGAAGATGAGCAGCATCACGATGGGCAGCGCGTAGCGGCGGAACTGGTAGTAGCCCGCGAGGTTGCGCTGGGGGATGAAGCGCTCGATGATCGCCGAGCCGTCGAGGGGCGGGATCGGGATGAGGTTGAACGCCGCGAGCAGCAGGTTGACCAGGCCGAAGTCGTAGCAGGCCTGGATCAGCCAGTTGAGGTGGGCGTTGATGACGACGCCGTAGGGCGAGTTGAGGCTCACGTCGAGGGGGTCGCCGTGCAGGAACGTGTTGAGCGCGACTCGCCCCACGACGTAGGTGAGCCCCAGCAGCGCGAGGTTGGTCAAGGGCCCCGCGAGCGACACGTAGAGCGAGTCGCGCCGCGGGTGGCGCAGGCGTGACACGTTGACCGGCACCGGCTTGGCGTAGCCGAAGACCGGCGCGCCCGAGAACGCGAGCAGCGCGGGCAGGAGCACCGTGCCGAAGGGGTCGACGTGGCGCAGCGGGTTGAGGGTGAGGCGCTTGGCGTCGCGCGCGGTGGTGTCGCCGCACAGCAGCGCGACGTAGCCGTGGCTCACCTCGTGAAAGACGATCGCCGGGATCACCGCGATGAAGAAGTAGAGGTTGCTCAGGGTGTCGTCCTCACTCGTGGGCCCTCGGGTGCGCGGCGCGGTACTCGCGCTGGAGCGACCCGACCGAGACCGCGGTGTACACCTGGGTCGTCGCGATGGACGCGTGGCCGAGCAGCTCCTGGACCACCCTAACGTCGGCGCCGTGGGCCAACATGTGGGTCGCGCAGCTGTGGCGGAACACGTGCGCGCTCACCGTGGCCGACGCCACCCCCGCCGCGAGCGCGCGCTTTCGCACGATGAGATCGACCCCCTGGCGGCTGAGCACTCCCCCGCGCGAGTTAAGAAAGAGGCGCGCGCTTCGCGCGTCGCCGACGAGCTCGGCCCGCCCGCCCGGCGCGAGGTAGTCGCGCAGCGCGTGGCGCAGCGACGCCCCCATGGGAACCAGGCGCTGGCGCGAGCCCTTGCCCGTGACCAAGATGTGCTCCTCGTCAAAGTCGAGGTCCTCCTCGCGCAGCCCGACCGCCTCCGAGACCCGCGCGCCGGTGCCGTAGAGGAGCTCGAGGAGCGCGCGGTCGCGCCGGTCGATGGGAGTTACCGCGGGGACCGAGTCGATGATGCGCGCGACAACGGCCTCGGCGAGGGGCTTGGGCAGCGAGCGCCCCCGGCGCCCCGCGACGAGGTTGGCGGCGGGGTCGGCGCAGACCTCGCCCTCTTCGACCAGGAAGCCGAACCAGCCGCGCACCGCGGCCAGCGTGCGCGCGACCGACGCGGGGGCGTGGCCGTCGCGCAGGCCGTCGGCGTAGGCCTCGAGGTCGGACTCGGTGACGTCGGACGCGCGCAGGCCGTGCTCGCCCATCCACGCCGCGAGCCCGTCGAGGTCGCGCCGGTAGGCGGCGACCGTAGCCACGGCGCGCCCCCGCTCGACGGTCAGCCACTGCAGGTAGTCGCCGAGCTGCGCCTCAGTCGTCGAGGAAGGTGCCATAGACCCTGTGGAGCGCGACCGCGGTCGTGTAGTCAATGAGTGGCGCGTCGCGCAGCGTCGCCAGGAGCTCGCTCGGGGTGAGCCACGCGACGCGCATCGCGCTCTCCTCGGGCCCCGCGGGCCGGCGCTCGACCATGGTGAGGTCGGTCGCCTCGTAGATCGTCATCACCTGGTCGCACCAGCCCGGCGACACCATGAAGCGCCCCAGGCGCCGCCAGGTCGCCGCGCGAACACCGAGCTCTTCTTCGAGCTCGCGCGCCGCGGCGTCGCGCGGGTCCTCGCCGTCGACGTCGAGGGTGCCCGCGGGGATCTCGAGGCCCACCGCGTCGAAGGTCGCGCGGTACTGAAAGAGAACGCCGACGCGCCCGGCGTCGTCGCGCGCGAGCACCGCGACCGCGCCGCGGTGGGTGACGACCTCGCGCGTGAACGACTCGCCCGCGCCCTCGACCTCGCGCCGCTCGACGTCAAAGACCCGCGAGCGAAGGAGCACCTCGCGTGAGACCACGCGGAACGCGTCGGTCACGAAGCGACGTCGACCGAGGTGGGGTCGAGGATGTGCGGCTCTCGCCCCTCGGCGCGTGCCGCGGCGGCGTTGAGCAGGCCGCGAAAGAGCGGGTGGGGCCGGTCCGGCCGCGACTTGAACTCCGGGTGGGCCTGGGTGCCCACGAAGTAGGGGTGGTCGGCGATCTCGACGAACTCGACCAGGCGCCCGTCGGGCGACGTGCCCGAGCAGCGCATGCCGGCCGCCTCGTAGGCCTCGCGGTATCGCGCGTTGAACTCGTAGCGGTGGCGGTGACGCTCCGAGACCACCGTCGCGCCGTAGAGCGACGCGACCACCGAGCCCTCGTCCAACATCGCCGGGCACGCGCCCAGGCGCATAGTGCCGCCCAGGTCGGTGATGTCGAGCTGCTCGTCCATCAGCGCGATCACCGGCGCCGAGGTGGTGAGCGAGATCTCGGTGGAGTGGGCGTCGGCCAGCCCCAGGCAGTGCCGCGCGAACTCGACCACCATGACCTGCATCCCCAGGCAGATGCCGAGGAAGGGAATCTGCTGCTCGCGCGCGATCTTCGCGGTCGCGACCATGCCCTCGACCCCGCGCTCGCCAAATCCCCCCGGCACGATGATCCCGTCGAGCTGGCGGATCCGCTCGGCGTCGATCTCGGTGGGCACGCGCTCGGCCTCGAGCCACTCGACCGAGGTCGACGCGCCGATGGCGAAGCCCGCGTGACGGATCGCCTCGGCGACCGAGAGGTAGGCGTCGGGCATCGTCACGTACTTGCCCACGACCCCGATGCGCAGGTGGGTCGTCGTGTTGTGGACGCGGCGCACCACCTCCTCCCACGCGGTGAGGTCGATCGGGTACTCCTCGAGGTCGATCCCCAGGGTGTTGCACACGATGCGATCGAGCCCCTCGTGGTGCAGGGTGACGGGGATGTCGTAGATGCTCGGCGCGTCGACCGCGCTGATCACGGCCTCGATGGGCACGTCGCACAGCAGCGAGACCTTGCGCTTGAGCGAGTCCGAGATCGGCTGGTCGCTGCGGCACACGATGATGTCGGGCTGGATGCCGCGACTGCGCAACTCGGTCACCGAGTGCTGGGTCGGCTTGGTCTTCTGCTCCCCCGACAGCGCGAGGTAGGGC